>CANJFK010000106.1 GCA_947473535.1 Legionellaceae bacterium
ACAGGGGTTATTTCAGCGACATTCCTTCGTACTCAATTATTCACGCATATAAAGATGCTTTTATTCGCAACTTAAGTCGTATAACGGTATAATCTTGGAAAATTTTTGCACGACGACAAGGTCTCCCATGAATGCTTCCTTATTTGAAATCGCCTCCTTAGTTCAGGGCGTGGTGGTTGGCGATGAGAAATTAATGATTTCTGCATTATCGCCCATTGATAGTGTAATGAATAATGCACTGGTTTTTGCTGAAGGAGCAGACAATTTAAAGCAAGCCGCCGCATCTAACGCAGCCGCTATTTTAGTTGCGAGCGATGTCAGTGGCATTAATAAACCAATTATCCAGGTTGCACATCCGTTTAAAGCGTTTATTACATTGTTAACACACTTTTATCCACCGCATAAACCACAGGAGGGGATTCACCCCACCGCAATCATTGCGGAACATGTGGTGCTGGGTAGCAACATCGCGGTTGGCCCTTATGTCGTTATCGAATCAGGCTCTACAATAGGCAACAATTGCGTAATTAAAAGTCATGTGCACATCGGTCATCATGTAACTATCGGTGCAGGTACAACCATTCATCCACAAGTAACCATTTACGATAACTGTCAAATTGGCGCACGCGTTAGCATTCACGCCTCAACCGTCATTGGTTCGGACGGTTTTGGCTATACCTTCGACAATGGCCAACACATCAAAGTACCGCATGTAGGTCAGGTTATTATTGAAGATGATGTTGAAATAGGCGCGAACACCGTCATTGACCGTGCAACATTAGGTGCGACGATCATTGGGGAAGGCACGAAGATTGATAATTTAGTTCAGATAGCACACTCGGTAAAACTGGGTAAACACAATATTCTTTGTGCATTTACTGGCATAGCCGGCAGCAGCACCAGCGGCAATAACGTGATTTTCGCGGCGAATGTCGGTGTAAGCGATCACGTGCGCATTGATGATGGCGTTATACTCGGCGCGCGTGCCGGCGTGCCACCTAAAAAACATTTAAAACAGGGCAATATTTATCTAGGAAGTCCTGCGCGTCCTAGAGACAAGGCAATTGAACAAGAGCTCGCCACAACCAGAATTCCATTCATCCGCAAAAATCTGCAAAACTTAACCAAGCGAGTGGCTGAGTTAGCTGAACGGGTAGCTCGTATGGATAAAGAGAACACAGAAGCATGACGCATCCCATCGTTTTAATTGATGCCTCCTCTTATTTTTTTCGTGCGTTTCATGCTTTACCGCCCCTCACGAACTCAAAAGGACAACCCACTGGCGCAATCTATGGGGTCGTTAACATGATTAAGCGCCTCATCAAAGATTATCAACCCAAGCAACTGGCCGTCGTGTTTGATGCCAAAGGCAAAACCTTTCGTGATGAATGGTATCCCGCATACAAAGCACATCGACCACCAATGCCCATTGAGTTAAGTGGCCAATTTCAACCATTGCTCGACCTTCTCAGCGCCATGGGCTTGCCATTATTAATGGTCGATGGTGTAGAAGCCGATGATGTGATCGGCACGCTTGCGCTACAAGCGAGTCAACAAGGTATCCCAGTTGTCATCTCGACTGGCGATAAAGACATGGCGCAGCTGGTTAACGATCACGTGACCCTCATCAATACCATGACGAACCAAGCCTTGGATGCTACGGGTGTTAAAACTAAATTTGGCGTCACGCCAGAACAGATCATCGATTACTTAGCATTAATTGGCGACACCAGTGACAACGTGCCTGGCATAAACAAATGCGGCCCTAAAACCGCGGTTAAATGGCTAGAACAATATACAACGCTGGATCAAATTGTTGCACATGCCGATACTATAACCGGCAAAATAGGCGACTATTTACGAGCGGGATTGACACAATTAGCACTATCCAAAAAATTAGTCACTATCAAAACGGATGTTGAGCTACCCATGACCCTGGCGGATCTCACGCCAAAACTGGTCGATCACGATCAATTAATCGCACTAACACGTGAATTTGAGTTCAAAAATTGGCTTAAAGAGCTATTAAATCAAGACGAACCAATCAATAGCGAACCACAAACCGCTACACCAGTAGCGTTTGACTTTGAACTTATCACGGAACAAGCATCCTTTGAACGCTGGCTAACCCAGTTGCGAACATGCTCTCTATTTTGCGTGGACACCGAGACCACGAATCTAGACGCAATGCACGCCGAAATTGTCGGCATTTCTCTCGCAATTGATCCGGAACGCCCCGCTTACATTCCACTGACTCATGTCGACGGCGGCCAACAATTAGCCCGTGAAATGGTATTAACAGCGCTTAAACCTCTTTTGGAAAATCCCAACATCAACAAAGTTGGCCAAAATTTGAAGTATGATTACACTGTGTTTAAAAACCACGGGATAACCCTGCAAGGCATCGCTTACGATACCATGTTAGAATCTTACTTATTGAATAGTGCCGGTGGTCGTCATGATATGGACACACTTGCATTAAAATATTTAGGCTATAAGACGATCACTTTTTCTGATGTTGCAGGCAAAGGCGCTAAACAACTACGTTTTGATCAGATCCCAGTGAGTAAAGCCGCACCCTATGCGGCTGAAGACGCAATGATCACATTAAAACTCCATCAAACGCTATATCCCATGATGGACGATTCATTAAAGCGCGTTTTGCATACGATCGAAATTCCGTTACTCACGGTTATTGCAGAGATCGAGCGCCATGGTGTATTAATCGATGAAGCACGTTTAGCCAAACATGGCATTCGGCTAAAAACACGCATCCTCGAATTAGAAGAAGAGGCATACCTCTTGGCTGGAAAAATATTTAATTTAAATTCGCCGAAGCAGTTACAAGATATTTTATACACAGAACAACAATTGCCTGTGCGTGCCAAAACACCAAAGGGTCAACCCTCTACGGCTGAAGCGGTATTACAAGAACTCGCATTTGATTTTCGCCTGCCAGCAGTCATTTTAGAATACCGTGGTTTAAGCAAACTCGTTTCTACGTATATTGATGCCTTGCCAAAATGCATCAATCCGAACACGCATCGTGTACACACCTCCTATAATCAAGCCGTCGCGGCAACAGGACGTTTGTCATCGAGTGAGCCTAACTTACAAAATATTCCTGTTCGTAGTGAAGAAGGTCGTTTAATCCGCAGGGCCTTCATCGCACCACCCCAACATGTTTTACTCACCGCCGATTATTCACAAATTGAATTACGCATCATGGCGCACCTATCACAAGATGACAATTTGTTGAATGCATTTGCGCAAGGCTGGGACATCCACGCCGCCACGGCGAGTGAAATTTTTGCTGTCGCATTAAATGAAGTAACAAAAGAGCAACGACGACGAGCAAAAGCGGTTAATTTTGGTCTCATTTATGGTATGTCCGCCTTTGGCCTCGCGAAACAATTGGCTGTAGAGCGACAAGATGCGCAATATTATATTGATCGTTATTTCCAACGTTACCCTGGTGTCTTAGCCTACATGGAAAGAACACGTAAACAAGCACACGCACAAGGGTTTGTCGAAACATTATTTGGCCGACGCCTTTATTTACCTGAAATCAACGCGCGCAATATCATGCGCCAAAAAGCAGCTGAACGCACTGCCATCAACGCGCCCATGCAAGGTACTGCCGCAGATATCATTAAAAAAGCCATGTTAGCCGTCTCCGATTGGCAAACCACACAAACACGCCCCGACGCACGCGTCATCATGCAAGTTCATGATGAGCTGGTATTTGAAGTACATGATGACGCCATCGAATCGGCTAAATGCACCATTCGCGAGTTGATGGAACATACCGTTGAATTGTCCGTGCCATTGCTGGTCTCTATTGGTATTGGGCAAAACTGGGATGAGGCGCATTAAGATTTGTTCGATTCAGGCATGGTTTTCACAAAACAATAAATAATGCACTATAATATACCGGACACGCCTGAGTTTTCAGTTTGTTAGCATCCCATCTACGGCTCATCTTGACCGGTAAAAAACGTAAATCCATGTGCGTAAGGTATAAACCAATGCAGTCTTTAGAGGGCGTTATCAAGAGGAGCAGAAATGCCTGGTCAACAACATTTGAACCGCTTTCATAAAGCTCAGGACAGCACTACCAAAGGTCGTACTGTCTACGATATTGCATCGGAAGAAATGCTGGCGGGGCATAAAACAAGTCATTGGATATGGTACATCTTTCCCCAACTCAAAACGATGGGGTTCAGTCAAACGTCTAAATTTTATGGACTCCGTAATTTTGCTGAAGCCTGTAATTACCTCCGTGATCCCGTTTTATTTAAACGCTACAACGACATGGTGACGATCGCTCAAGCAAAGCTAACAGCAGGCGTTCCCGTTCTAACGCTGATGAACGGAAAAATAGACGCTAAAAAACTTGCTTCTAGTTTGACACTTTTCCGCGCCGCAGCCTCTTATTTAGCATCGTTAAGCGAAGGGGTATCACACGAATGCGCAAACCTTGAAAAAAGATGCAGCGATACGCTGAAGATCATGTCAACACAAGGTTATGGTGAGTGTGCAAAAACCATGGCAGATCATTCTGTCCAGACACTGGACATGTCTGATGGCTCAGAGGATAGAGAGAATGAATCCATAACGCCAGACAGGTCACTCAAAAAAAAACCAACCGCGAAGCTTAATCACCCGCCAAAAAAACGGCCTACATTAACGGTCTCGAGTGACTCATCCGATTCTGATTCTGATTCTGATTCTAAACCCGCGGATCCATTTGAAAGCGCAAAAAAACAACTGCGCACGACAATCAATTTGATTGCGGACACAACAATTCAGGCGAAAGCTAACGACGTTTTAACGCAGATTCTAACGTTATATCCAACATCCTCAAGACAAGATAAACAAACATTGCTAAAAATCGTCTTTTCCACTCATGATTTATTAAACAGCTCAAAACCTCGTGAACGCCAACAGGCATTAGAAAGCTACAAGCAATTAGCCGACGCGGCACAAGGCCGACCCGCTTCAAAATGGAAAATATTAGGCGGAATAATGATGCTATTAGGTGCTGCTGTTGCAGTGAGTGGCGCCGTGTTAGTTGCTGGCGGAGTTATACCGGTTGGTGCAATACTCATTGGCGTAGGTGCGGTCTCATTCATAAGTGGCACTAATTTTTTTCGATCCAAAGGCTTGTCCAGAGCAATGCATGACTTGGCTAACCTGAAGCAAGCAGATAAACCACCCGAGCCACGTAATAAAAAATAATGGAGAAAGAACGTCATAACCCAGGGCAAGAGCATCAAAGTTTAAATTCCCAACACCTTTTCCCTATATTTATCATAAAGGCCTGCTTTTCGCCTTTTTCGAGGGATTGAAAATTTTGACTCAGGCTCTTTTCTTAGCAAATTCAGCGCCAGATGTCG
>CANJFK010000107.1 GCA_947473535.1 Legionellaceae bacterium
ATCTTCACCTGCTTGACGTAATGCGTCTAAGCTTCCCCGAACGGCCTTTGCTTGAGCAATAAGGTCAGTATGAGCAGTTTGGATTTTATGAATTGTCCCACTTAACTGTCGAAATAAGAATTCGTGGTTATTTGGAAATCGGTTAATTAATATTGCCAGTATCTTGGACTCTTTAAATTGACGTAAAAGGGCGTTTAAATCCTCTCGATCTTCCGTGAACTGAAGTAATTTTTCCGCGGGCATTGAACGAAGAAGAGCACTAATTTCTTTTGCGGAGAGCAGTTCGAGAATACTTGTAAATTGTACCTTGGTTGTTACTTGCGTGGGATGCCACATAATGTGGTTTATCACCAAGTTTTTTTGGGGCGAATTTTCAAGTACTTCACTGACAACGATATGCAATACGTCAGCATGCTTAGCTAACAAATCATCTAATAAGTCTTCATTGGTTTGGGTATCATCGCTGTCAACAATTTGCTGTAATATGCGGTCCATTTCGCCTTGGCCCAATATTGGCGATTGTGAACCGTGGTGCGGTTCATCGTCTTCAACCTTGTTGACCCAATCTGGAATCTCTTCATCCTCATCCAGGGGGTGAGGCTTGGCTTTGGCAGGTTGTGGCTTTGTATCGTCGTCTTTTACTTGCCCAACTCGACGCTTCGCATAGGTATCAATACATTTTTCTTTGTGCGCTGACGAATTCTCGTCAATGTAATCCATATTATATTGTTTTAATTCTTCAAACACGAGATCAAGTATGAAATGGTGGACGTTGCTTCGTAGCGGTTGTTTTGCTGGTGTTCGGTTATCTAGCTTATAAAAGTCGGGGAAAATTTTACTCATATCGGGGTCATGGAGAAAATAATGAAATTCAGTTAGTGCCATCTTTTGATCGTGTTCTAGCGTTTCACGTAGCGCATCACCAAATACATTGCCTCGATTGAGTGCTATTATTAATGCACTGCCATATGATTCTTCAGTAGGCGAGGCTTGTTTTAACATCTCCAAAAGAGGTGTTAGTGCTTTTTTCACCATCTCAATTTGGGGTTTATTTAATAAATTAGTTCCTATTTCGGCAGAATTGAGCGTAACGGTCATGCAATCATGTTTAATCCATCGTTCCAATTGATCTTTTTCAAGTTGTTTTGCGTGTTCTACTGCTTCTTGCTGTTCGCGCAGCAGGTCTTGTTGACGTTGATCTTCACCTTCTTGTTCAGCGATTGCATCTTGCCAGTTTGTGTATTGTTTTTTAAAATTCTCTACAGAATCAACCAACGTTGGCGTGTTTAGGGCTTGATAATCAACATCCCTTTTCATGTCTAGTCGTCTATCCGTTTTTGATTCGTCATGGATGTAACATCTACCTCGCGCAAGTGAGTTATCAGTTGACCACTCATCAGTTGCTGTCGGAGACCAAGAGCGTCCTGCCTGCATCGCGTGGAAACTATTAAAATTAAAACGATATAATTTTAATGGTGCTAAGTCTTCCATTCGCTTAGAGCCATGAATATAAGGGGTCATGTCCTCAAGACGTGCTAGTCCGAGGCAGTACTTTGAATCCGCCTCGTCAGTAAAGTCAATAACACGTAATTTTCTTGTGGATATACCATCAACAAGCTCTACAAATGTATCTTGTTCCGGCATAACACCATCGATGGTTGCCTCAGCGACGCGGACATGTACGATTTGGTGTTCGTCGAGTTCAATATCACACCAATGCGGCGTAGACCAGTCATTACTCTCCGCCAATGGGTAGCTAACTAGAATCCGATGGTAACTTGGCATGTGTATCTCCGAATAAATTAAAAAGAATCTGACGTATATAGTAATATAACTGTTCTATTTTGTCACACAATGTTTTAAATAAGCGTGTTTATTGGCTTGCGGATCATCACTGAAGCACAACAAGCGATAAATAGGACGAATAGACAAACAAGTAATATGGGCAGATCGCCCAGATAGACCCAAGGCGATGCGCCGGTGGCGGGATAGAGCGTGGTTTCTAAAATACCAGACGTAAACACAGGTAGGGATGCGGTTAAGTCACCGTGGGTATCAATCACTGAAGATAAACCGTCTTTGTTAGCAACCACTTGAAACCGCCCTGTTTGGATAGAAAGCACTTGTGCCATTTGCAGTTGTTGATACATGGCGAGTGAATGACCAAACCAGCCGTCATCGCTAATGGATACTATCCATTCTGCGTTAGGTAATTGTTTACGCAATAATTGAGGGTAGGCGAGTTCGTAGCAGATCAATGACGCGACAGGATGATTTTGCACTCGAATCAATGGCTGGTTTGCTTTGCCTGGTTTCATATTGGCGACTGGAATAGACAGCCAATTAGTGATCCGTAGCATGAATTCAGGAATAAACTCACCGAAGGGGACTAGTTGCTGTTTGAAATAAGAACCATCCGCTGAACCTAGGGTGGTTAACGTATTGTAATACGCATTTTCGTTCGCAGGGGTTGGCCGAGGCATGCCCAGTAATACGGCACTACCCATTCTCTTTGCTTTCTGATCGATGGTATCGATAAAATCACTGATGTAGTTTGCGGGCAATGGAATGGCTGATTCAGGCATAACGATGAGTTGTTTTTTGCCGATTAATTGGCCAAGAGCGTCTTCATAACGTTGCAATAATTGCCAAAATAAGGGTTCATCCCATTTATCCCTGATCGATAAATTAGGTTGAATAATAGCCACCGAAACGGGTGTGGAACTAATCGTCGACCACGCTTTGTTCTTTAATAAAGAGGGTGCTATCAATAGGGCAATAAACGCGAAAAGCCATAAGTACCGCACAGAGCCCTTGAGTTGTGTGCTCGCGGCCAGCAGGGTTGCACAAAGACAAGTGATGAAACCTACGCCAAATACGCCAAAAATTGGTAACAAGTATTTTAATGGTGTATCAATTTGACCAAATCCAAGGAGTAACCACGGAAAGCCTCCCATGGTGGTTGCTCGCAAGTACTCGCCTAAACACCAAAGCGCGCTAAACAAAACACAAGTAAATAATAATGATCGTTTTTTTGCAAGCTTGTGATAAACCAATGCGACTAACGCAGGATAACAGGCTAGGTAGATTATAAAGAGCAAGGTCACTAATGCAGATAGGATGGCATTGAGATGACCATATTCATGAATACTGACATATATCCATGAAACCCCAAGACCTAAAAAACCGAAACCAAAAAAAAATCCAATCGCAATGGACTGTTTTAATGTTTGTTGGCGTAATTGTGAGAAAAATAGCGCCATGCCAAGAATCGCAAGCCCAGGTAAATGAAACGGAGCAAATCCACAGGGGATGAGTAAGCCCGCAAAAAAACTGCGTAATAAATACGTGTCGCGTAGGGATAACGCTGCGCGGTAAAAAGGATTACTGATGGTTGATGCTTGATTCATCACGAATGGAATAAAAACAAAATGAAGCCGACGATAGAGGAGTCTATGTAAAAGGTCAAGTTTTTATGAAAATTCTATAGTCATTCTCACTGCGCAAAGGATAGTGTAGGATTGAGATCCCCTATCAATGGAGAGTAGTTGCATGAACAACGTAATGATTACAGGCGCAGGAAAGATTGGTAGTTTAATCGCGTGTTTATTTGCCGATTGCAGTGACTATCAAGTTCATTTAGTTGATTTGGAATTTAATGGTAAAGATGTAGCGCGTTTATTACATGCCATGCCTGAAATAAAAACGGTCTTAATGGATGTTTATGACCAAGAGTCAATGCACACTTATTTAGTGAATCACGACATTACGGCCGTGATTTCATGTTTACCTTATTTTTTAAATAGTCATGTTGCTTTGGCTGCTAAAAGCGCCGGCGCTCATTATTTTGATTTGACAGAAGATACTGCTATCACACAAGCGATTAAAGCAATTGCAACGGGCGCAGAAACAGCGTTTGTGCCACAATGTGGATTGGCGCCTGGTTTTATAAGTATTGTGGCAAGTAGTATGATGCAAGACTTTGATGAATGCATCAGCGCGAAACTACGAGTAGGTGCGCTGCCGCAACGAGCGAGCAATGCGCTTCATTATTCGTTGACATGGTCTACCGATGGACTTATTAACCAGTATGGTAATGCTTGTTATGGCATTGAAGGTGGTCAATTAACCACGTTAATGCCTTTAGAAGGTTTGGAATCCATTCAAATTGATGGTTGTGACTACGAGGCCTTTAATACATCAGGTGGGTTGGGAAGCCTTGCGGAGCATTTTGAAGGTAAAATCCAGCGTCTAAATTATAAAACCATGCGTTATCCGGGTCATTGTGAAAAGATGCGATTTCTCATGAATGATCTTAAATTAAATGATGATCGAGAAACCTTAAAACGCATTTTTGAACGAGCAATTCCTAAAACCTATCAAGATATGATCTTAGTCTACGTTTCGGTAGAGGGCATCTGTCATGGTGAGTTGATTGAAAAAAACTACGTGAAAAAATTGTATCCCAAGACTATTCGAGGCCTTGAATGGTCGGCGATACAGGTCAGCACATCGTCAGGCGTTTGTGCGGTTGTTGATCTGATGTTAAATCAGCCCAATGAATTTCATGGTCTCATTACACAAGAGACTTTTAAGTTAGCGGATGTATTGGCTAATCGTTTTGGTCGTTATTTTGGAGAATAAATATGTTGGACTTATTAAAGCACCTGGCTATTCAAACCCTAAATTCTGGGGCATATAGCGGTCATGTTTGGTCAAGTCAAACAAAGGGTACACGCTTACAGTCAATGAGTCCTGCCAATGGTGAACAGATTGCGGAGGTCGCGATGTGTACAATGGCGGATTATGAGCACGTTATTGATCGCGCACAACACGCGTTCCTTGCTTGGCGAGAAAAACCAGCTCCCCTGCGCGGAGAAATCATTCGACAAATGGGTCAAGCTTTACGTGAACACAAGGATTGGCTGGGTAGCATCGTGTCCCTGGAGATGGGTAAATCCAAACAGGAAGGGGATGGCGAAGTGCAGGAAATGATTGATATTGCCGATTTTGCTGTGGGCCAATCAAGAATGCTTTATGGAAACACAATGCATTCAGAGCGACCTAAACATCGAATGTATGAGCAATGGCATCCTTATGGCATTGTGGGTGTCATTTCTGCGTTTAATTTTCCTGTTGCGGTATGGGCCTGGAATGCGTTTATTGCGGCCATCTGCGGTAACGTTACCCTGTGGAAACCATCCGCAAAGACCCCATTATGTGCAATCGCAGTGCAGCATATTTGTAATCAGGTATTGCAGAGAAATAATTGCCCAGAAATTTTTTCGTTGATTATTCCAGAGTCTCGTGAAATAACATCGGCGTTTGTGATCGATTCACGTATTCCACTTCTCTCGTTTACG
>CANJFK010000108.1 GCA_947473535.1 Legionellaceae bacterium
ATAATTTTGATTTCGTCTTTGTGCGTGTGGCCCGCCAAGACGCCAATAATAATCGCGTGGTATGTACTCATTAATTTTAAAAAATCAGTGTGTTCGCGAACAAACCAAAATTGTTCATTATCATATACATTATTGCCTGGTGGGATATGCATCGCCAGCAGCACGGCCTCATGATTTAATTGTGCCTCATGTAATTGGGTATCCAACCAATGCATTTGCTCCATCGCCTTACGCTCATTAATACCAACGCGTCTTGGTGAAAACAGCGTGGTATTCAACGCAATCAGGCGACGTTTTGGTTCAAGATAAACGGCGTAATACCCATCCATACTATTTTCAACAATCATACAGGGAAACTTGCGGTTGGTTTGTTTACATGTAATGCCCGTTGATAAAAATGGATCGGCCCAGCCATTAGCCATTGCAACATCGCCGGGGCCTTTATACACGCCGGGCTGGTTCAATGAAACATAAGGGCCATAATTAGCTTGAAATGAATCATTGTTTCCATTGACGAAAAGTAACGGCGTATTGGGGAACGTTTTATGCAATAACTCAAAAAAAGATGATTCACTCGTTAATGCGGAGTCATCTTGTCGCTTATGCCCTACTACATCACCAAGGAAGAGAACAAACGTCGGCTGTGGAATTAAACCTCGTTTAATATTGTCACTTATATTCGTCAACAATTGCTTAAACGTCAATTCATCCAAGTCATTTTCTTTTGTAAAAATCGACGGGTTGAAAACCATTTTATGATGAGATGATTTATCTAAATGAACATCCGTCACAACCAAAAAATTTTCATCGTTAGACTGTTGCGATGCACTAACAGTCCAACAGCTAATAACCGAGAAAATAAATACTATTGCAGAAAAGTTTCTAATCATTTTAGATCGCGCCCGAATTAACCCGCAGCATGCTCAATAAACAAACGCTTCAAGAAGGGTAAATGGTTACACCCACTCAAACCAATCCCTCGCAACATGGCAATGGGGGGCAAAGGATTCGCAAAGAGCGCCTTCAATCCTTCCATGATGGCAATAATTTGCCAAACATCGTGTTTTCTCTGACGTTGATAAGCCCTCAGGGCTTTGTTCGACCAAATAGGGTGCTTATCAGCATCAATAATGGCAAGCCACGCCGTCACGTCAGCGAGACCAACGTTAAGACCCAGTCCGGCCAAAGGATGAATCGTATGGGCCGCATCACCCATTAACAACCAATCAGAACCACTGTAACAGTTAGCATGACGCATAAAAAGTGGAAATTGATGACGCTGACCAATAACAGCTGTTTTCCCCAATTTTTCCACGAATGCAATCATCAATTGTTGGGAAAATTCATCGTCCGACAAGTCCATTAATCGCTGTGCCCTGGCTGGTGACGTTGACCAAACGATAGAGCATTGAAAAGGGTCGGCTAAGGGTAAAAAGGCCAAGGGCCCATCGGGATTAAAAACCTGATGGGCGGTATGTCGGTGAGGTTTTTCTGTTTGCACTGTCGTAACGATAGCTTGCTGATGGTAAGGCCAGCTTGTGACGGCGACGCCTAACCGTTGGCGCGTCTCGGAAACGGTTCCATCGGCAACGATAAGCAATTTAGCATGCCATGCATTCTCTTTATGACGAACAAGCATACCATCGCCAGTAGACTGCACATCATCGACCGCGCAATGCGGGAACAACGTAATATTACATTCCACCGCTTGCTGCAACAAAGCCTGTTTAATCACTGATTCATCAACAATAACACCCAATTGATCGGCACCGATCATTCTCGAATCAAAATCAATGTGTGCTCCATTGGTAGCATCCCAGACATGCATTTGCCGATAAGGTGAAATACGTGTCTTATCTAGCGCCGACCAAACGCCCAGTGTCTGAAATAACGATTGAGACGCATGATTTAATGCATAAACACGAGCATTAGGGACGCTTCCATCATCAACCAAAGAGCCTGCATCCAGGATTGCCACAGAAAAATTGCGCTGCTGCATAGCAATTGCAGCACTTAAACCCACAATACCACCACCAATTACAATCACGTCAAACGAGCAACTCATTTAGAACGTCTCCAAATGCAATGGAATCCCGCACACTAAATCAGGGATAATACCGGTGAAACCACGAGCATAACGCACCAAAAGGCTCTTTAATACGGGTATGTTATCCAATGCTATCAACCCAGCACCGCGTACAAGCGCGGCCCCCGGCAACCGGCTGGTAAATAGCTCAACCAATCCATCGGTAAAATAGGCCATGGCTGTTTGGTCAAAGCGTCGCGACGTTTGATAAATCTGCAGCATGTCATCACCCAACCCGTGTTTAGCAATACACTGCACGAGCATCGCAACATCACGAAGCCCAAGATTAAACCCTTGGCCCGCCACAGGATGCAGGGTGTGTGCTGCATTCCCAACAAAGACAACCGACCCTGCGACACATTGTGGCATGATTAGCTGTCGTAATGGATAAGCAACGCGACACCCCACTTTTATAAATCGTCCTAATCGATACCCAAATGTGCGTTGTAAATGATTCAAAAACACGTGCTCTTCCACCAACATCAAGCGCTCAGCCTCCTGCGGCGGAAGCGCCCAGACCAAAGACGCGCGTTGATCGGTCATGGGCAATAATGCCAAAGGACCCGACGCAGTAAACCGCTCATACGCCACCTGTTGATGAGCACGCGCTAAACCAATATTAGCTACAATCGCACATTGATCGTAATCTTTCAGCTGTGCCGGTAAATGACACAAGTGGCGTACAACTGAATCCACGCCATCGGCTGCAACCACCAAACGTGAGCGCACGGTTGATTGACCTACTGCCGTTTTGACCGTAGCAAGGTGACTCACGGCATCATAGGCTATCAATTGCGCTGGTGCCATGGTGTATTGCCGATCTAGCAATTGGTACAACGCTCGATTGATATGCTGCATTTCAACCACGAATCCGAGTGGATTTTTTTTATTACCACCGAGATGCGCTGAACCAAAATGATGCTGGTCCGAAACATGGATGGTTTCTATTGCGGTAGCATGTTCCTGTAATAACGGCCAGATATGAAGCATTTGTAGAATCCGCACACTAGCGGGCGATAAAGCGAGACTACGCGCATCAAAATCAGTTTGTACGCTACCTGAAAAAGGTTTCGCCTCAACTAACAGTGTACTGTAACCCGCGTCGGCTAATGCCAACATCAACACGGCACCAGCCAGTCCGCCACCAACAATCAGGATATCTACATCGCAATCAGCCACGGACTAAAGCCTCTAGATCATCCATTTCAACCGTCAATGCGGCCGTTAAATTTTCATGCCCAGCAGACGTCACCAATATATCATCTTCAATGCGCACCCCAATATCCCACCAACGGCTATCAACGCCATCAAGGCCCGCACTAATGTATAATCCCGGCTCAACCGTTAAAACCATGCCCGCTTCCAAGGTGCGCCATTGACCATTCGTTTTATAGCGACCACAATCATGGACGTCCAGACCCAACCAATGGCCGGAATTGTGCATATAAAAAGGTGCAAAGGCCGAACGCTCAATTAACGCATCCACATCACCGCGCAACAAACCCAGGTCAACCAATCCACGCGTAAGAATACGCACGATGGTGCGTTGAATTTCATCCCAAGCACAACCCGGTCGAACACAAGCAATGCCGGCTTTTTGTGCCTGCAGAACCAGCTCATAAATAGCACGTTGCTCCGCACTAAAACGCCCATTAACTGGAAAGGTGCGAGTCACATCAGCGGCGTAATTTTCATATTCTGCACCGGCGTCAATTAAAACCAAATCACCGTGCTTTAATGGCTGATTATTTTCAGTGTAATGCAAAACACAGGCGTTGCCGCCCCCTGCAACAATAGAATCATACGCAACACTCCGGCAGCCTTGTCGACTAAACTCATACAACAATTCAGCTTCTAGTTCATATTCATTGTTCACTTGCCGACAAGCTCGCATGGCGCGTTGATGTGCCGCAACGGTAATTCGCGCGGCTTGCTTCATCGAATCAATTTCTACCTGCCGTTTAAATAAACGCATTTCACCAACGATGGGCGCAAGGTCGCAAACCGCGTCTGGCGCTTTCACGCCGCGACGCACCTGGCCCTTAACGATTTGCCAGGCCTGTAAAATACGTGCATCCCACGAGGGACGCTGACCGAGCGTATAATAAATGGCTTGCTTTCCAGCAAATAATTCTGGCAAACGCGTTTCCAAAGTCGCTAATGAATAAGCGGCATCAACAGCTAACACTTCACAAGCATCCTCTTGCCCCAAGCGCTTGCCCGTCCACTGCTCGCTCTGCGGATCACGCGGGCGATTAAACAAAAAGCTCTCACTTTCAAGGCCCGAGGTAATCAACAATAACGCGTCTGGCTCGCCAAACCCGGTCAAATAATAAAAATCACTATCTTGACGAAAACGATAGTGCGCGTCACCATTTCGCAGCAACTCCGTTGCTGCTGGAATCACGGCAATACACCCCTCGGGCAAGCGCTTTGCTAACTCACAGCGCCGGTGTTGATATTCATTTCTCGTGGTCATTCGTCTATCCTCATCAATGCGTCGTTTGTGAGCCATCTTTTTCCGACTGACTCGTTTGTAAGTCACTGTGAATATGCAGCACCGCCATACGTGCATACTCACACACCTCCATCAACGCCCGCTCATCCTCATCATCCACCTGCAATGATTGACAATCCAACTGTGAGAATTCGATCAAGTGTTGAATAGCTTCTTGTGCATCCTCATCTTGTAGGTGGTTATAATCAACTCCCGCCATAGTGATTCCTTGCGTAAAACCCTCACACCACTCACTGAACGCTTGGGCTCTGACAAATAATGACTCGCGCTCATTAGGAAGCAATAATTGAAACTCAAAACCAAGATTAGACAGTTGCTGCTGACTCACCGTATAGATGCTAAACAATGATAGCTCAGCTACGCGCGTACTTGTATCATTTTTATTCGTCATCAACGTGCGGATGTAAGTTTCACCCTCTCGATTAGCCCCGGCCGATAAATAACCGCATAAAACGCCATGCAATTCGCTAGCAGAAAGAGGTAATTCAAGTTCTGCAATCGAATCAACAAAGGTTTGGTATTCTGGCAATTGAAGTAGCATAGTATTAGTTGACATAACGACCCATTTCAAAATAAATTCCAATCATAACCGATTTCAGGAAAAGCATGAAAGTATATAAAAAGCTCGGGTGCTGATCTGACATAGACAGACAATATGATCAAAATAATTCCAAACAAGGTTGTTTTCGTATAAATACAGAACAAATTCAAGTAGTAAAGAGAGGGTTCAGACTAATTTTA
>CANJFK010000109.1 GCA_947473535.1 Legionellaceae bacterium
TCTGGGTAGCAATACCTTGCGTTATGTTAACCGTCTTGATCCTGTATACCCTGTTATCTACCTTGCATAGTCTCGCCCGTATTCCAACCTCGTGGCATAATTGGTGCCAAAAACGACGCGTTCTAAAAGCCCAAGCAAAAACACGTCAGGGACTTATTGAATTCAGTGAGGGGCATTGGTTACAAGCAAAAAATCATCTGATTAAAGCGCTACCTTTCGCTGACACGCCATTACTAAACTACCTCACTGCCGCTCGCGCCGCTCAGGAAATGGGCGACAACACGCTTCGTGATAATTATTTGCGAGAAGCTCAACAATCCATGCCAGAAGCTAAAATTGCTGTTGAATTGACTCAGGCTCAATTGCAATTGGCTAATCACCAATGGGAACAAGCGTTGGCAACCTTACGCCATCTACAAGATCTTGCCCCTCATCATCCCTATGTTTTGAAATTATTAATGCATCTGTATGAGGAAATGAACGATTGGCCACAACTCATTGCACTATTGCCCGCATTAAAACGCCATCATGTTTTGTCGGAGCAAGCATTTGATAATTTACAGCGCCACACCTACTTACAGGCCTTACTCGATTTAATGAAGCTAAACCAGCCCGAAGCAATAGCTAGCTTAATGAAAACATTACCAAAACCGTTAACTCATGATGCCGAATTCACGGCAATATATTGCCGCCATCTATTGTCCAAACATGACGACACCCAAGCCGAGCTCCTATTACGGCGCTGTCTAAATAAAAAATTTAGTGAATCATTAATCGAATTGTATGGTCTTACTCAATCCAGTAATGTCCAATTAAAATTCGCTGAATCGTTGCTCAAGATAAAGCCTCATTCAGCCCCATTGTATCTATGCCTAGGCCGTATTTGCGTATCTAAACATCTATGGGGCAAAGCTAAAACCTATTTTGAAGAAAGCATTAAACTTGATGCAACCCCGGCAGCCTATGCTGAACTCGGCCAACTACTCGAGCAGTTAGATGCTCAAACAGATGCTTGTACTGCCTATCGGAAAGGCTTACTCTGTGTTCTAAAGTCCAGTAAAGAAAAGGGTGCTACCTTAAGCCCCCCCCTTTGAAATAGGGGGGGTGGGGGGGATTTTTTACGATCCATCCAGGATTAAGTTGGATTGTAATGAAACAATGAGATTTGCCCCCCCCTACCCCCCTTTTTCAAAGGGGGGAGATCCCTTAAGGTAGCGCCATTGATATATAAACCAACGTAAGGAAACGTAATCATGCCCCCTAGCCGTAAAAAACGAAAAAAAACTAAATTAACACACATTCCGCCATTAAAAATACCTCAAACAAGCGAAGAAAGCCTCGAGCAAATTAACGAAACGCAAGAGCATATCAAAGAAGTCAAACAATGCTTAAATGAGCTTATTGATAATTTACAGCATAATCAAAGTTTTGTGACACGCTCTGCCGACGTCTGGGGTAGATTGCCAACCTGGCAAAAAGTACTCGGCGGAATTGTATTGTTTGGTGGTTTATTAACCATCGGCATACTCATGCACGTCGCCGTGTTAATCGCTATCACATGCGTCTGTGCCACGGCATATATAGGCATTGGCTTATCGTTGGATAATCACTATGCCGTAGAAAACAATTCACGAGACCGCCTAGCGGCGAGCATGCTAAATCTGGCTAATATGTTCGGGCACATGATCAATGCATTAGAAAATATTCGTAAACAATTAGCCACAGAAATAGACCGATTAAAACATCAGATTAACAAGCTTGATGAGAGCATCGTTGTTCTTGACCAGAAAATTGAAGTGCTTCAGGACACAACAAATTTGCTTGGATCTCAGTTAGAACAACTTGCCCTCACTGAAGACGAATTAAACACAACAAAGAATGAGCTGCTACAGATCAAAAACAAACTAGCAAAAAAAATAGATGCGTTTTCAGTCATTGAAAGTGGCTTGGAACTAAACATCAATGAGCTGAATGCCAACAACTTAACCCTTCGAGGTACCATCGAGACGCTCTCCGCCGAAATTATTAAAGATCAAGAAACCCGACAAGACTTCCTAGCCAAATTAGATGACTTTCTTGAGAATAAAGAAACCAATTTTCACCAGATCGTTGGTCGAATTTGCCAGGCAGAAGATGAGCTAGTTCATGTTCAATCTGAATTGAAACGGTGTATTAAGCACTATCAAAAATTATTAAGCACCAACGAAACACAAGTCGTTCGACTGACAAGAGCGGCGGATATCTTATTAAAACCAAGAGTCCACGTCCATAAAGCCACTCACCAGAAAAAACATAGTAGCCCATTTTTTGATGTCAACGGTAGTGATAAACGAGTCAAACCACCAGGAGAACAAACCCTGCAAGCGACGATTTTATCCAAACATGGGTTTAGAGCGCAACGTAAACGAATCGTTAGCACGGACGAAACGACACAACCTTACGTTTACAAGTAAGGCACACACGCGTCTTTACAATGACTTTGGGTGCGTTCAACCTGAATGGTTGAGTGGTGAATGCGATGCTCATCCTTAAGACGTTGCTCGAGCGTTTGCCGATCATCATCCGTTAACGGCGCGTCGGGCATCCACAAATGCACTGACAATGCATTTTCTTGCGTACTCAAGGCCCAAACATGTAGATCATGCACGCCCTCCACCCCCGTTTGAGCACTCAATAACGCTCGCACGTTTGGGACAGAAATTTCACGAGGCACACCATCGAGAATCAAACGAAAACTGTCCGCAAATAGAAACCACGTTCCTTTCAGGATAATAATGGCAATGAGTAACCCAACCAACGGATCCAACCACATCCAACCCGTCCAATAGAGTAATGCGGCCGATAAGACGACGCCCAACGAAACCATGGCATCATAAACCAAATGCAAATAAGCAGCACGAATATTAAGATCATCGCCACCACGCAAGAACAACGCAGCCGTTAGGCCATTCACTAAAATCCCTACACCCGCCACCATCATGACAAAACCTGCTTCGACTGGTGACGGCGAGAGCAATTTATAAACCGCTTCAGACGCAATGATACCGCACGTAAAGACCAGTAAAATAACATTCGTCAAGGCAGCTAAAATTGAGGCTTTTTTCATACCATAGGTTGAACGTTCAGTCGGTATACGTTTAAGCAACCCGTTGCCTATCCAGGCCACGATCAAGCTAAATACATCGCCAAGGTTATGTACAGCATCCGCAAACAAGCTGGTTGAATTCGCAAGATAAGCAAAGAAAATCTGACAAATAACAAACAAACCGTTTGCAACAATTGCAATTAAAAATGCTTTATTAAACGTAGGTGTAGGATGAGCATGATGATGATCATGTTGGTGGCAGTTGGCCATAAGGGAAGTTCTCGCCTAATTGTATGGGCAACATGGTACCATGTTAAAAAGACAACAATCCACTGCCGAGTTTTTCATCGTCTTTCGCAGGCTCTAACGCCGGGACTGAAAGTGCTGGCGCAGGATTTTTCAACGCGTCGGTTAGCGTAATAAAGGTATATCCATGCTCTTTGTACAATTGAATAATATCGCCCAATAAATAACTATTCAGTAAATTCGCATGAATTAATAATATTTGTTTTACAGGCTGACCATCAGCTTGTTTTTCAGCCCGAAGTGTTTGCTTCCATATATAAGCAAGGTAGCTTGGTTTAACTTTATAGACGTAAGCTTCTCGTGCTCGAAAGGGAACTTTATATAATCGTTCATTAAATTCGAAATCTTTACTATCTATCGTGACGGGCGCAATAACGTAATGATGCTGAGTCAAATAATCAAGCACTTTTGGTTTAGTAATTTTGCTGCCTTCAGCAAGGTAGGGATAACGAAAATACTTTGGTTCCGTCATCAATGGTGTCAGTATTTTATCGGCTCGATCCAGATCGGCAATGTATTTTTCAGCACTCATTGAATTTAAATTATAATGAGAATACGTGTGATTCCCTATCGAAAAACCCGCATTGCGAAACGCTTCAAGAAACGCCCATTGACCTTCAGCGATGGCTCCCGCAATGACAAAACCGGTCGCAGGGACTTTGTTTTCAGTAAGGGCTGCAATAATTCGCATAAAACGCTCGGTTGAGCGTTGTTGATTGCCAGGCGTATTCATCTTTGAAGCAACAAGGGGTAAATCATCAATTGTGATAGCAATCTCACGCGTTTGGGCGAAGCACTGACTAATCAACAGCATGAAACACAACGAGTATAACGTTCGCATCGACCATCCTTGTTCGAGTTCATTTATAGAGTGTAGCAGAGGTATCGAAAATAGATAATCTTCAGAGAAAAATTTATAACGTGGAGCAAGGATCGTTATGCGTTTGCCTTGAATTAAAACCCTCAAGAATCCCCTCATTTTAAATTTATATTAAAAATAACCGTAGGTTGGGCTTTGGCCAAACAATAAGCTCAATATGGCATCATGTTTGGCCAAGGCCCAACCTACTAAATATACATTTTTGAACGAATAGTTGTATTTTTATACAAATAATAGAATGAGGGGATTCATGAGATTAAAACCTTGAAAGCATTTACTTTCAAGTTTACTATGAAATATTTGAGGTCGTATTTTAGGAACGACACGATTTATATCATTCTCAATCCAACGATCGCGCATCTGATTACGCTACCCTTCATCAAGGCTACGCTTGCTAAATGGCACCGTGCCAACTGAGAAATAGATCCCGGACATTAAGCGCGACTATGCTCGCAGGCTCGCCAAGTCGCGCTAAATTCCGGGACGACAGTCATTGGGAAACGTATTTAGAAGACGGGGCACTAGTACTATCTTGCGATGTCCGATTTAACTGCACCGACCTCGTCGTGTGTTAAACCCGTACTTCGCACTACTATGTCCAAGGAAACACCCAGTTCAATTAGTTTTTTAGCCATAACTCTCTTTTCTTCAAGTCTACCCTTGGCCACACCTAGGACTTCACCTTCTGCCAGCAGTTGATCCCTGACTGCGATGGCATCCAGCTCACGTTTTTCCTCTTGTTCATACGTATTAAGCTCAACATCTGTCCATGAAAAACGGTTTAATTCTTCATAGGCGCGTTTGATAACAAGATCAGAACCGATAAGTTGTACTAGTTCCTCCTCGCTGGTTTCGTTGGCATGCTTGAAAAAATAAGTCCACTTTTCAACAATACCATTTAATTCATCAATGGATTTGTCAAATTTTGGTAACTCTAAAAACGTAAAATGAAAATCTTTTAAATCATGACTATGCGTTTGTTTGTCCAACACCACGTGATCGGACTTGTATTCCGCCTTATCAGGAAACATCACAAAATCTGTAATTGCTAAAAATATAATTTCCTTCAAA
>CANJFK010000110.1 GCA_947473535.1 Legionellaceae bacterium
AATATTATTCAGTGTATCAATTAATGATAAATCTTCTCTTTGTACGTTTTCTATTAACTGTAATAATCGAATATCAAAATCGTTTGGCTTTTCATCAAGGACCTTTGCGGGAATATCTTTTTTTCCAGCTAAAATAGAACTTAAACATCTACGTTCCCCATGTATTAAGCGATAGCTGTTACCAAATTTATAAATTTCCACAGCATTACGAACACCATATTTTTTAATTGTCTCCGCTGTTTGTTTTAAAGATTCAAATTCCAATAGCTTTTTTTCATATAATGGATCACTTTCAGAAGGGCCTTGCGGCAAATCTGAGCGTGAAATCATAAGATTACGAGGATTATTTGGATCAAACTCAATTGCATCTAACGGAATAATCTTGTAATTCAATGTGCCCATGTTGTTCTTTACAAGATCAACTGTGCTACTGATTTCGGTGCTAATTCCAACGGGTAATGAATATTTTTTTTTCATTGAAATATCCTCTGATAAATATAATCACAAACAGATAACGCTTCCTGCTTTGCTGGATTACTATCTGCATACTGGAAGATAGATTTTTGTTCTAAGTCACACAAGGGTAACTCCATTCGATCAACCATTTGTACTGGCATAATATAACTACCATAGCTTGGATCACTTCTTAAATCTGATAATAAATCTTTATCTGATCCGCGACGGCTATGCACTTTGTTAGGTAATATTCCAATAAGATTAAGAGGAAAATCAGCTGGTCGAGACATAGCCTCTTGCTTCCAGAGTTGAAGTAATCCAGCCAATCCCTCAATAGCCTGTAATTCAATTTCAAGTGGTATGACTAGATGTGTCATTGCTTTAAAGGCAGAAATTGTCAGTGGTCCCTTAGCGGGAGGGGTATCAATTACAAAAATATCATAACTGTCTTGAACGTCTTGGATGTTTATAAAGCTGTGCAGCTGACCATATACTTTATCAGCCATTTCTTGACGTTTAATATTTTCAGCTTTGAATAAATTACCTTCATCAGAAGGAATGATATCTAAATGTTCTATTTTTGTTGGATAAGGTTTTGGCATTTTTCCGAAAAAAATATCTGCAATAGAGCTTCTACCATCCCATCCATCTGCATTATTTGGATCATAATAAGGATGCAGAGGGGGTTCTTTATAGTCTGTAACAGGATTTTTATTAATTCCAAAAAAACGTGCGGTAAAACTGGTTTGTGAATCAATATCAATCCCCAACGTTTCTTTCTGTTGAATAATTGCCATGTATTCACTAAAAATCTTAGACCATGTTGTTTTACCAACGCCTCCTTTCTGATTTGCAAATCCTAAAACAGGTTTAGTTTTCATAAAATACACACCCTTTGACATATGATATGATGAATCATAGCATGTGCTTGAATGAATGTTAAGTTTAGGTTAATATTTTATTAGGTATGTTGTTATTTAGTTTAATGATCTTTGGTTTAAGGTTGTTTAGGTGATGTTAAGTTATTGATTTGTCATGGTTATTTTGGTTGTAACATGACGTTCTCAGGACAAAACATGACGTTTACAGGGGATGAAAATGTTTTTGCATGACGGCTACAGGATACAAACATGACATTTTCAGGACTAAAAAAGTTTAAACATGACGTTTACAGGACGAATACTTGTGGATAAATTTTTATGGAAATAACCGCCAAAGTAAAAAAACCAGTCGAAGCGATTCAATGTGCGAATACATTTAGTCTTTTACAAAGAAAAATGTATAACGTTCTGTTAGCTAACGCTGCAGGTAATTTATTCCCAGAGGTGACGCATCGAATTAATATGCGCACTTTATGTGATCTCATGGGATACCGAAGTAACGATTATAAAACGATTAAGCAGAAATTTAGAGAATTACGAAGGATGGACATCGAATGGGATGTCATTAATGAAAAAGGCAACAATGTTTGGACAAATACATCACCACTATCATTAGCTAGGGTCATAGAAGGGGAGGGGATTTGTGAATATGAATTTACTCCTAGTCTTCTTCCCTATTTGGATAGACCTGCACAATATGCAAAATTTAGTCTTGCGATACAAGCTAAATTTAAATCGGGTTATGGACTAGCCCTTTATGAAAATTGTGAACGCTACCGAAACATTGGTTATAGTCGGGCGTTTGATATTCCAACGTTCAGAAAACTAATGGGTGTAGGTGAATCAGAATATCTTGAATTCTTTGCCTTAAAGCGAAGGGTTATTGCTATCGCCATCAAAGAAGTGAATCAGCATGCAGATTTCGATGTTGAAGGTGAGTATGAAAAAAAAGGGCGAACAATTGTTTCTGTTAAATTCCTTATAAAGAATAAGCAAGATGACCTTGAAGTGATGACTTCTCAATCGTCGGTCATTGGGGATGAGGATCAATTAGTAGGCAAGTTAAAACAATATTTTGGATTGAAACAGTTAGATATTGATAAGTACATCAAAAAGTATGGCAGAGAATATATTGAGGATAAAATTAACACAATTTTGGATTCGGATAGTTTTAAAAAAGGATTAATTAAAAGTATGGCGGGCTATTTAAAAACGGCATTGGCAGAAGATTTTAAAGTAGGCGTGTCCAGTAAAGTCGTTGTTGAATCGCTTCGACGTGAGCGTGAAAGTAAGTTGAAGAATCAACGCGTTCAAGAAGAAAAACTTGGGCAGCTTCGAAAGGCATATGAATATTATTTATCGAGAGAAATAAGTAAATTAATTCCAAAGTTAACGAAGACAGTTAAACAAGAGATCTTTATGGCGTTTGAACAATATCTTGGATCTGGTGTTTATTTGGCTCTGTTTCAAAAGGAAGGATTAGATAATGTTTTGGTCTTGGATAGGTTTACTGAGTTTGCTCGAGTTCAATATCCAGAAATATTAGAAGTGATGATGTCATTTGATGACTATTTGAAACAACTGTCTGCTAATGTGTAATCAATATCAAGGCTAGCTTACTATGGCAAAAATAAAAGAATTTAAAGGTACGCTGAATGCAATTTTTAAAGAGGATCTTGGAAATACTGCCGAACTAGACAGCAACACGGATCTATTGGCGCAAGAACCAAAAGATTATTTGCCAATTAATCAAATTACACCAAGAGCTGATCAACCACGAAAAACATTTAAAGAGTCTCTGCTTGATGAGCTTGCACAATCCATTAAGTCAAATGGAGTGATACAACCCATCATCGTTCGGTCTATTGGCAAAGGAGCTTATGAGATCATTGCTGGCGAGCGACGTTGGCGGGCTGCTAAAAAGGCGGGATTAGAAAAAATACCAGCTGTTATTCGTGAATATAACAAAACGGAAGGTATGGCGGTTGCTCTTATCGAAAATATTCAACGCGAAAATTTAAATCCGTTGGAAGAAGCTCAGGCAATACAAAGTTTAATAGATGAATGTGCAATGACACATGTCCAAGTAGCTGAGAGTTTAGGTAAGTCGCGTACGGCAGTGAGTAATTTATTGCGATTACTTGCTCTTACAGATGAAGTGAAAGTCATGATCAACTCTGGTTTATTAGAGATGGGGCATGCGAGGGCGCTTTTGGGTTTAAGCTTTGATCAACAAATCGATGCTGCTAAATTAGTTGTCGGCAAAGGCTTATCCGTGCGAGAAACTGAAAGGTTAGTTCAGAGGATAAATGCGCCTGAAGAAAAACAGATTAGTTATGTAGACCCCACTTTTGAAAGAAAAGCGGCTTTATGGAAAACCCAATTATCAAAGAAATTGTCTTCAGCAGTGAATATACATGTTAATCCGGAGGGGAAAGGGAAGATCGTTATATCTTTTGATTCAATGAAAGAAGCGAATTGGCTGATGGAACATGTCGGGTTTACTGAAACAGAAGAAGTTGATTAATGTTAGACATCATCAAAATTATTGTGGGGAATAGTTAATGCCGACGTTCAGATCAAAATACCTCAATACATTTTCGCAAATGCATAAGACGTCGCCCAAAGAGACACAAGACAGTCTGTGGCGTGGGTTAGAAAACCCAACTATTGAAGATATTCCAGATCAAACCGATAAGCTCGTGACGTTTTTGTATCAATTGGGTCCTGATGAACTGGATGGTAAAACATCGATTTATTTTCTTAGTGGTGTGACGGGATATGACTTTTCAGAGAAAAATAAGTTTTCTATTATACCGCAAACAGATATCGCCTATATAAGCTTAGTTTTACCGTGCGAGTTGAGAGGCGCTTATAATCTAGTAAAACTTCATGACGAAGACAGTATTCCATCGGTTGAAGTTGAGTCAGGTTCAGCCTTCTATCCAAAGGTGATTGGAGAGTCAGCTAAATTTTCAGCGCTACTGGATGATTTATTTGCAAAAGGTCGTGTTGAAACAGATTCACTGAATAAAAAAGAGATCATTTATTATAAAGATATGGATACTCCAGGCGAATATTATGGCAAGGAGTCAATCTTAGAATTACCCATGGCACCGCACTTAGACTCTATATCAACTTCATATGAGTCTGTTAAATCGGTGAGAGATCGTTTAAGAGGTGAGGGGAGGTTGATAGACGATAAAGTCCAATTTTCAGAAACTTCTTTACGTAACGAACCGGGTTATAACGACGCCTTATCAACAAGGAAGTATTGGGTTTATTTACCCAAGGATTATAATCCCTCTGCAGTTGATGCCTATCCGTTCATGTTGTTTTTGGATGGAAGTAGTTACTTGGACTATATGCCAGCTCATTGCATTTTAGAACAAATGATTAAAGATCAAATCATCCCCCCGTGTGTGGCTGTATTTTTCGATAGCGCTGATGGACTGCAGCGAAGCATGGAATACAATTGCAATGCTCAGTTTACTGAGTTTTTAACTCGAGATTTCATGGAAACTCTACGAGGGAAGCATGGATTACATATAACGACAGATCCAGATCGCGCTACTATCGTTGGTGCTTCGGCTAGTGGTCTTGCCGCATTTTATACAGGCCTCACAAAACCTGAGATATTCGGTCATGTCATTGCTCAATCACCGGATTTTGTATCTCAACCGTTAACGAAACTGGATAGAATGATTTTAGAGCATGCGCCAGAAAATAGCCGGTCATCATTTATTTTTGAGCTGGGTCGTTTTGAAAATTATCCCATTGAATATGAGTTTGAAGATGGTACGGTTCAAAACTTGTCATCTTCTGATGTTGTTGATCACGTATGTGAGCAAATGAGACAACAAAATATACCCGTTGATTTTCATGAAATAGTGGGAGGACATAATTATGTTTGTTTTCGAGTATCGTTATATGAGCGAATAAAAGAAGTGTATCAGCATCAGCTGGCACAGGTGGATGATGCTGCAACA
>CANJFK010000111.1 GCA_947473535.1 Legionellaceae bacterium
AATCTGGACAATCGGAGGTGTGTCTGGCAAGCTAATTTAGCTACTTAGTTCAACACAGAATTTGTCTCATTTCCCCTGGCACGCTCCGGCTGCTGAATTTGATTGTCATTTGTCCGGTAGATTCCAAGAAATTTTAAATAAAAAAGGTCTGCCTATCATCATCAATACTAATATCGAGTCCTTGGCGATGGATTACGCAAGTGCCGCTATTTTATTTACAGAGCGCGAGCCGGTACCTGAGGAAGCGTTGATTGAGATCTGTTATCGTGGGCAATATCCATTTGTTGCGGATATAATGCAAAATGCATTAGCTGTGAGTCGCCTGATTGATGGGGATGAGGAAGTCCCGCGGTCTTATTTAACACAACACGCACTATTTGGCTGTATTTTTTCGAACCAACCGCTTTTGAGTTTTTTATCAAAAGAGCGTATTAGTGCTGCAAAAACGAAAGGTCAAAAGAAAGAAAATGCTTATGAGTTATTGTTGTATTTATTGTTGATGAACCGCCCATTCATTTCTCTAATACAACAAGGATACATTGATCCCGCCGCGTTCTTTAAGTCTATTACCGATACAACCGATAATAAGGTATGCAAATTACTTGAAAAAAAGGTTGAGTTGCTTCATAACCATGCTAAAGTCAACCTCTTTGCTCAACTTCATGGTTTGTTGAGGGCTAATTGTAACGGCTCGCTTTCATAAACACCTCGGCCCGCAATCAAAGCACAAAATTGGCCCAAATTAAATGCGAATGAAATTGGTCTGCGGCTCACTTTAATTGCTACCAGCAAAAATATGGCCCACATTAAATGCGAATGAGCCCACTTTATTTGCAACTGTAAATTTCAGTGCCACCAGAAAAACGTACGTTTTCTTGTCATGTGAAAATATTGATAATTCCCCTTTACTCTAGACCAAATAACCCATAGAGGAAATCAACACAAACCGCGTTGTCGTACTTAAGGTATTCTTATGCATGGGAAGCAGAGTAGATAACAGTGACTCGATCAAGATTTACTTTTTTTCTGGCTTTCCATAACTCATGCTCAGCCTGCATCATCATCCAACTTTCGGGAGATCGTCCAAAAGCTTTACACAGTTTCAGTGCCATCACAGGGGAAACATCAGCTTCTCCCTTAATTAATCTTGAAAAAGTTGACGGAGCAACATCCAGCTTTACTGCTGCGGCTCGAAGACTAATGTGCAGTGGTTCGATATAAGTTGCGTTGATAAACTCCCCTGGGTGAGGTGGATTGTGCATAGTCATTAGTGATAATCCTCATAATTAACGATGTAAGCATCACCGTCATCAAAAATAAACGTCATTCGCCAGTTACCATTCACAGTGATTGACCAACAATCCTTTCGCTGTCCTTTCAACGGGTGTAAGTTATAACCAGGCAGATCCATATCTTCGATACACTGTGCAGTATGTAGGGCTGTCAGCTGCAATCTAAGCTTGCTTTGATGCTTTGCTTGAATGCCGGAGTAAATCCCCTTTTCAAAAAAAAGCTTCAGGCCTTTATGTTTAAATGATTTGATCATAACTCATTATAGCTTGTTGCGCATCACGAATCAAGTTAAATTTATTGAATGTATTGCATGGTAATTCTGGACATTTCAGTTGCAAATAAAGTGGGCTCATTTGCAATTAATGTGGGCCAGATTTTTGCTGGTAGCAATTAAAGTGGGCCGCAGACCAATTTCATTCGCATTTAATTTGGGCCAGTTTTATGCTCTGATTGCGGGCCGAGCTGTTTATGAAAGCGGGCCGTTACAGCTAATCCTGGGTTTGATGCAAGGCGAGGCGTGATTTTGGATTTGCTATTTATTAAAAATATCACGTCCTTCTTTAAGGTTGAGTCAATTAGAAACCTATATTTTTCAGGTCAGTTTACGAATGAAGATTTTGCGTTAGTCCGATTTAATCTGTTGAATTTGGACTCGTTGAGTGGCATGAATGAAAGCGAGCTGAAATCAGCTTTAATTGCGGCTTCGCCAGACTCTGTAACACAAGGGGCTCGTTTTTCTTTACGAGCAAGCATGGTGTTAGGCCAGGTGCTTTTCTCCGCGCCACCTGTACAAGGATTGACGGCGGATAAATCCGTGCAACCCGACACAATTTTGGAGGCGTCTCAAGTTGAAAACACCTACTAATATAAGTAATACATTAAGTGATATACCTTCCAGCGATACACGGGCGTCGGCTGTCGCGGAAAGTCTAACGTTTATTCAGAATGAAAGGACGATCATTCATGGTGCGTTTCGCAGGTCACACAGTGATGTAAGCATTGAGAGTTTTATCAGTAACGACAGTTCAGATGGCGCTGATGACGAATCCAAAACGCCATTAACGGCAAATGACACGCGTGATGATTGGATTGATGAGCTTATTGAGTTGGCGGTGGATCATTATCAACAACGGTGTTACAAAGCGGTTTATGATAGTGCCTATTTTGAAGAAAAACTCGATGGCCTTGAATCGACAGAGATGGATGACATTTCAGAAGAGTATCATCGTAGTTACATGAAATATATTACTTTTTATATCAAATTTGATGCGTTATTTATTAATAATTCGTTCAGCAAAAAAGAAGTAATCGATGAGGGTATGGGTTTTTTTGAATATTCTGGCGCGAAGTTAAGTACGAGAGGGTTTGAGGCTTATCTTATGACGCATTTCCATGATACGTTCGGGTACAGTTTGACAGCGATAGAGGGGACTGGCGCGAGCGACACCAGCGCTTTGAATGTAACGCCGCCTCCCGAAGCAATGGCTAACATGAAATCGTTATCGTTGCAGACACAGGATTCAAGCTCTGTTTATCTAACACCTGTGAGGCAAAAGCCTACCGAAAGTAAAGGTGTTGTTTTAAACCATCAGGAGAGGAGCCCGAGCTCGTCCGCGTTTTTTTTTATAACACCTGGGAAGCAAACGCCTACCGAAAGTAATGGCTATTTTTTAAATCATAAGGTGGAAATCCCTAGCTCATCCGCTTCGCTGCTTGACGAAACAATGGCTAGAACACAATCGTTATCGTTCAAGACAAGTAGTTTGAATGCTGTTTATGTAACGCCTGAGAGGCCAAAATCCTCCTTAAATAGCCGCTATTTTTTTGCTGTGATGGCGGGCGGCCTGAGTGGCGGGGCAAACCTGCCGTCAATAGATAGAAAAAAGAAATTTGAAGTGAGTACGAATACCTTTGATTTTTTCAAAAAAATACCTCGAATAGAAGCACAGGATGATCTTGAAAAAGTTAAGGACGCTTTTGGAGCCCCAGTATCATTAGGCAGTACCAAATCGGGCGTGCGATAAAAATAGTCAGTTAGTGTTTTTTACATAATGACTGCCTAATTCTCTTCGTCCTGCGGAGGAGTAATTTAATTTGGGTGTAGTTCCTTTGTAACGACGGACTCCTTCTCCCGTAAACGGGAGAAGGAAGCGCTTCAATGTAATGTCGTTACATAGGAACCGCACCCATTTAATTTATAGTCACTCATGTTTTGACTCTGGCTATTTAGGGGGGGCTTAAAGAAAGCCCTGGCGATTATAAATCTGCGAATAAGTGCCGTCGTTTTCCATGGAAAGTAGCGCCTGATTAATTGGGTTCATCAAGCTGTCAGCGCCTTTTACCGCCATCGCTCCATTGCCTAGACCGATAGGTATCGGGTTGCCAACCAATTTGAACGTGTCTGTGATAGTAGAAAGCCAATATTTAACTGACGCCGCTTGTGAAACAAAAACATCAATATTACCTGCTGCTAAATCATCAATTCCGGCTTGAGCGGTGTCATATATTGCCACAGGATAATTTTTGGCATAATCCACCGTAACAAGTGTTCTAATTAATGGATCATTGATTGTACCAATTTTACTTTGCATAATATCCGACATCGAGCTAATTTTAGACTCCTTTTTAGCAAAAAACTGAAGGCTACTGGGCAAGTAGGGGGTGCTAAAAATGTGCTCTCCATCACCTTTTAAAACAATAATTGATGCTACAGCCAAATTGATCTGACCCTCGGCAAGCGCTTTAAATACGTCTCTCACCGTAGGCAGGGCTACGTATTTACAGTTCATTTTTATGCGTTGACAGACTGCGCTCATGATATCCATTTCAAATCCGGAATACACATTACGCTTTGGATCGCTTACTTCAAAAGGCGGATTGAAGAGCAATGTACCAATAATTAGTGTTGGCTTTGGGAGTGCGTCCAACGGTGACTGAGCGGCGGATGCTAATGCCGGGATTAAGTAAAAAGAGCAAAGAAGGAGGGCAAGTGTACTGTATTTTTGAAAATATAAATTTTTCACTGTCATGCTAAGTCCCTGTGAAATAGTTGCGCTGTTATTGCTTCCCTACAAGTCTCAACCTATATGATCTAAATTTTATTGTACAGTTCGATTGTAACGACTAATTCCTGCTCCCGTCGACGGGAGCAGGAATTAGTCGTTACAATCGAACTATACCCAATTTTATTCCACGGTCACCGATTTTGCTAAATTACGTGGTTGATCAACGTCCGTACCTTTAGCAACAGCAACATGATACGCTAATAGTTGCAGCGGGATGGTGTAAATAATCGGCGCTATCCACGAGCCGCAGGAGGGCACTTTTATCAAGCGTGCGCCATTCTCGGGCCATGCTTGTGAATCATCAACAAAGACAAACAACTGCCCCCCACGCGCGCTAACTTCATGCAGGTTTGATTTTAACTTATCAAGTAGCTCGTCGTTAGGCGCGACAACAACCACGGGCATTTCACTATCGACCAAGGCCAATGGACCGTGCTTCAACTCGCCAGCAGGATATGCTTCCGCATGGATATATGAAATTTCTTTTAATTTCAAAGCGCCTTCGAGGGCCACTGGGTATTGAACGCCACGACCAAGAAATAACGCATGTGCTTTGTTAACAAACATGACAGCCAATGATTCGATTTCATCATTCATTTTTAAAGCTCGTTCACAGCTTGCCGGCAATTGTTGTAACTGAGCTAAAACATCTGAAGCGCGTTCATCAGGACAAAGCGCAATCGATAACAATAAAAATGCCGTAAGTTGCGTGGTAAATGCTTTGGTGGATGCCACACCAATCTCCACACCAGCGCGCGTCAAAAACACCGCGTCTGATTCACGAACCAACGTGCTCGTCGCAACATTACAAATTGCAAAGCTAGCCAAGTAATTCAGTTTTTTTGCTTTATTAAGTGCGGCGAGTGTATCTGCCGTTTCCCCTGACTGCGATACGGCAATAAACAACGTATCAGCACCAACAACGACATCACGATAACGATACTCGCT
>CANJFK010000112.1 GCA_947473535.1 Legionellaceae bacterium
TCTTTTACTGCTGTTCTTTACGCACTCAAATTCTTCAAAGCGCCCACACAGTTTGTCTTCTTATTTTCTTAATGAACTCTGCCCCGAAGGCGTGCTGCGTATTCTACTCATCTCAGTTTGTATGTCAATCACTTTTTCAATCTTTTTGCTTTTTTGATGAGCTTATTCTTCTTACACGTGAATTTTTAGGCCTAAATCATGCTTGCAATATATCTACAAAGGTAGACTGGGCTCGGCTCAGGCCTGCATTTTAGCGACGTTGTGGTCTGAGATGCTCTATAACATCATTTTTAATATACTTGTGCCTATCGGTTGCACTTGGTTCTATCTCATCCCAAGGCGATCCTTCAACTTGACTTAGCTCATGAAGTAAAAAAGAGGCGAATGAATGATTATTATAACGTGTCGTGTTATTTTTCAACAAGGTGTTAATGGCACGCTCAGCAAGATCACTGCGTTTAATTCCATAAATTTTTCCCACAAAATTTTCAGCGCGGGTTTGCCCAGTTTGACCATGACGAAACCAACTAAAAATTCCCTCTAAACCGCGATACTCATGCCTCGTGCCTGCTTGATACGCCTTATACCAGTCAGAATAATTCGCTTGTGCGTTCGCCACCGCGTGTTGAATCGCTTCAAGATAGTCACTCTCATCACCTACCACTTGTTTCCTCTTGGGTGCTGGTCTAAGCCATGGATCGTTAGCCTGGTTCATGGCTTTACCGGCAAGGTATGCTTTGCGAAATACTGGTGGTATTGTTTGTAGCGCGTCTTTTTCACTCTTTTCGTTAAGATCAATAGCGAACTGCGCTAAGTTATCTAGATAGTCAATATATTGTGCTGCGAGCTGTTCATTTGGCGTTTTGTCCACCCCCCCCCAAAATGACGGCTGTTTACCAGGACAATGGGCTAAGTCTTTTTTAAAATACCAAGTCTCTTCAGTGGGCTTGGCTATCTTTAATTTATCTTTCGTTGGTTTTGCCTTCGATGCGGCGTATGCTTTATGCTCTCTGACCGGCAGTAAAATACTATAACCTGCGCCCATTGCTCGGTATATATCACACATAGCCTGCATACTTAACGCAGTCGAAATTTTACCAGTTGTTGGCAGGCTTAACGTTGGATACCCTGCAAGCCCAATTTTCATGGCGGCGCCGGCCAAACCAGCACCGCCCTTAATTGAGAAAAGGTTATCATCCTTCTCGTGATGGCCAGGATTACCAGGAAAAATAAACACGACAGGCCCATCAGCAGCCTTTAACGCATAAGCAGTAAGATCTACAGCCCCTTCTATATACAGCACTGACTTTACCATACAAACCCCATCAAGAATAAAATAATAACATAATGGTATTTTATAACACAAGGTGAACTTAATCAATGCTTGTTTTATTCAGGCGTATTTGTAGTGCGGGCTGTTTATCATAAATTCAAATCACTTGCTGGTCATCGAGCATTTGAATAAACCAAGGAGACCCATTAACCATACCGATGTATGTGATTCGAACTAACCATAAAATTTTACGTCTATCGTCTAATGAAAAAACCGGCTCGGAAAAAATTGCGCCTGTTTTTAATGCGTTAATGTAATAACTAAACTGCTTATTTAACGAACGGTGAACGTAAGGATCATCAGCATGACCATTCAAAACGTCCCGAATAAGTAGCGATCTATTATCAGAGAACTTATCGAAATCAATTAATGCCTCACTGGCTTTAAAAAGCTGTGCCAAATCATGAGCACTAATATGGTTTAATTGATTTTTTAATGTTTCATAAGCCAGGTGAGTTTCAAAATATCGTCGACTTGGGTCATCATTGATACTTTTTTCGTCAATCGCAATATCATATTGCGACATGAGTGGCTCATTAAGCATAAAATCGCAAAGAGCGATGCAGCTCTCAGCGTCACTCGCGCCACTGAGGTACAATTTTTTTAATTGACCGCTTTTTTCCTCATCATCACGGTAATGATCGATTAATAATAACAATCCTTGTCCTGGTGTAATCAGGGGGTTTTTGCTAGGCATACAAGTTCTACTTATTCATTTTTGCTGGACATGATCGCATATTTTCGCAAACAATGGCCGGCAGACATTCATCGTGCGCTCATAATGACCATCTTGAATGTCAGCCTGGTCACCAACAACACGGTGATAGTCAACGTGTGATAAAAGCGCTGGCTATTCACATTACTTTTTGTTAACCTTGGCAGCTCAACTATGGTGGCTTTATTGGTCCCCTCGCGACGATAGATGCTGAACCCCGTCAGGCCCGGAAGGGAGCAGCGGTAACTATTGATTCGGGCGCCGGGGTGTGGCTCTTAAAGCTGCCGCCCAATATTTAAACTCCCTTTTGTGAATGCCCTTATGAGCTACATTGCACTTGCACGTAAATGGCGACCACGCACATTTTCCCAATTAATTGGCCAAGATCACATCACGAAAGCGTTGATCAATTCACTCAACCAACAACGATTACATCATGCTTATCTTTTTACGGGCACACGCGGTGTTGGCAAAACAAGCGTCGCTCGATTGTTGGCGAAGGCCCTGAATTGTGAGCAAGGCATTCGCTCTGATCCCTGTTTACAGTGTGATGCTTGCCTTGCCATCGAACAAGGTCGATTTATTGATCTCATTGAAATTGATGGTGCCTCAAGAACCCGTGTTGAAGATACTCGTGAAATACTGGAAAACGTTCAATATGCGCCAACCAGTGGACGATTCAAGATCTATCTGATCGATGAAGTTCATATGCTATCGCAACATAGCTTTAATGCCCTTCTTAAAACATTGGAAGAGCCTCCCGCACATGTGAAATTTATCTTAGCCACAACCGACCCACAGAAATTACCGGTGACGGTTTTATCACGTTGCCTGCAATTTAATCTCAAAGCCGTGCAAACCGATGTTATTTGCCAACATCTACAACAAATTTTACATGATGAGCAACTTGTTTATGATTTATCGGCTGTCGTTTTATTAGCAAAAGCCGCGCACGGCAGTATTCGCGACGCGCTTAGTTTACTCGACCAAGCCATTGCAAGTTGTCCCGAGACGATAAATACTCACGATGTAAAAAATAGTCTTGGCTATACTCAACAAGACTATGCATTACAATTGCTACTAGCACTGGCAGAGCTTGCCCCGCATAAGCTAATGGATATCAGTCAGCGAATTTCAGATGAAGGGGGGCATTTTCGTTATGTGCTTGATGAGATACTTAGCTATTTACATCAAATTACCGTTAATCAAAATTTACCTGACAAACATCCATTAATTGCCTCAGATCCGGACATTATGACCTTATGCTCACGATTGACGCCCGAAGACGTGCAATTATTTTATCAAATTGGCCTGAAAGGGGCCGATGATTTGGCGCTTGCTCCAACGATGGCCATTGGGTTTGAAATGACGTTATTACGCATGTATACATTCCGGCCGGTTCCAACCCAAGCAAGACCACCACTGGCTTATCAAGTGGGCGATATTGCCGTCCCCGTGAAAACGGCGATCCATGCTCAAGTGATCGCCGTGACCAGCACCGAGACGGATCCACTCACTCGTGGAGATGATAACGATCTGACAGTACCCATAAAAGATGAACCCGAGCTTGATGCGATAACAACATCACCAGCCCACGTCACAAAAATATCGACTCAGCCGTCACCTCATGATAACCCAACGTGGAGCGAAATATTACCGCAGCTCCATTTAACGGGTTTGGCATTAAATGCCGCCGAAAATGGCGAGCTTCTCAGCAAAACAGAGGGAGTCGTGACGTTGCGTGTTGCAAAAGGGCATCAATCCGTTTTTACACCGTCCGTTATCAATCGAATTGAAGCAGCGCTGGCAAAATTTCACCAAGAAAAGATTAAATTGATTCTTAATAGCGATGAACAAGTATTGTCCTCGCCAGCACAACAAAAAAAATTAACACAAGATCAACAACATCAAAATGCTCAGGCAGCACTGCAAAACGACCCATTTTTTCAACAGCTACAACAAACGTTTTCAGCAGAATTAGTGAAAAATTCTATTGCCTAGCTAAAAGATAGCCTATAATCATATTTACGAGCTAATTATTCACAACCAACAGGGGTTTTATTATGAGCATCGACCAAAATCTTGGCAATTTAATGAAAGAAGCGCAAAAAATGCAACAACGTATGCAAGAAGCGCAAGAGCAACTGACCCGGTTAATCGTAAAAGGAAAATCGGGTGGTGGCATGGTAGAAATTGATATGAATGGACGTCACGACGTGACCAAAGTTAAAATTAACCGTTCATTGCTCGATGAAGAAGTTGAAATGCTGGAAGACTTAGTGGCTGCCGCAGTCAATGACGCTGTTCGCCAAGTTGAGAAAGCATCCAAAGAAAAAATCAATCAATTAACCGCTGGACTGAACATCCCAACTGACTTTATGAAAGAGGATGAAAAAGAATAATAAACAATGGATGCATTATCTCACTTGGTGGATGCGTTACGGTGTCTTCCTGGCGTAGGTCCAAAATCCGCGCGGCGTATGGTGTTTCATCTATTACAACATCAGCGCCAGCGGGGTTTACATTTAGCTTCCTGTTTAGATGAGGCCATGCGCAACATTGCTCACTGTCAACGCTGTAACAATTATACAACCCAGCTAATCTGCACGATTTGCCAAGACGCGACCCGAGACGCAAATACACTGTGCGTGGTCGAGGGGCCTGCAGATGTCGCCGCTATCGAACAAAGCCGCGCTTACCACGGTTGTTATTATGTTCTCATGGGTAAAATATCACCCCTCGATGGTGTTGGACCTGAAAACATAGGGCTGCCTGGGTTGCAACAACTCGTTGCCAGCGCAGGAATACAAGAAGTCATTCTTGCATTAAGCCCTACGATAGAAGGACAGACCACCATCCACTTCATTCAAGCACTGTTACGCCCACATGCCGTGCATATCAGCCAACTAGCACATGGCATACCATCCGGCGGAGAATTGGAGTTTCTGGATGGCAATACCATTGGTAGCGCTCTGCGAAACCGAGCTGGATTACATGGCTAAAATACGTATTGCCCTACTCGTTTGCTTGACCGTACTTTCAGGCTTAACATTGGCTTCATTCCAAAAGAACATATGGCCACAATGGGAGGTACATGACCCACTCTCTCAGGAAACTATTTCACATCAACCATGGCAAGATTTTTTGAGTCTACATGTAACAACAAACCAAGAAGGTATTAATTTAATTGATTACCCTCACCTCACGACAGTCGATATTACCCTACTAACTAATTATATCACCAACCTGTCACA
>CANJFK010000113.1 GCA_947473535.1 Legionellaceae bacterium
ACTTTCGAGTGAGTACCAATAAAAAAACGCCTTGATTTTTTTTACTTTAAATAGAAATACAATGAGCGCCCAGGCAAATAAATAGAGACAGATGATGCGTGACAGGGACAACCAAGCATTTTCTGGATCGATATCGTCATAACGATCAAAGAAATAAGCAAACGTGATGCCTGTGATAAAACAAGCGGCAAGCAGTATAATATGGCCCATTTTCAACGTTCTAACGCGCACATATTTTCGGATAAAGCGACTTTTCTTTATCCTCATGAGGACGATAGATGATGCCAGTAGGGCTAAGCTAATGCCGATACCTAATTTGATCGATGCTTGCAATGATAATGAGGGGCTTTGTTGAAATGACGCTAATAATGCCTTGTCGGGTCGCGACGCGATAATTGGGTCGATCATATGCCACAAAGGCAGACCACGCGTGAGTGTTTCTTCTTGTTTTAATTGAGCGCTTGCTGTGTTGTACGCCTCAATTGCTTCTTTTGCACGTATAGAGAATAATCGACATTGGGCTTTTTTGCTCGCTGCTTTTTTTTGTTCATGACTTAAATACACCAGATCAGCGCTTTCTTTGTTGGCCGCAGAATCCGTTGTTTGTTGCATTTGCATGTCGAGGTTCGTTAATTTTTTTTGAGCCTCGTCAGCGCACTGATCGGCTTGTGTTGTGAGTTCGGTTAATGTGGCAATGGCTGCATTCAGGTTGCTTAGTTTTAAATTTTGTATTGATAATTGCAGGTTGATGTGATCAAACTGGCGATTTGCTTCTTTGATATCGAAATCGTATTGGTTTTCATTTAACGACGCGGCAAGCGCTGTGCCGGTACCGAGAGAGAAAAGACAAACTAGAATGAACAATCGCATGGTTATTCCGAGTGGTGGTGACCGAGCCGCGACCGTCAGGGAGTGTTCACGGGCGGTTGTATGCCCTATGAACGCTTCCTAACGGTTGCGGCTCGGATGATTACGGCTACTGTACTGTCTTGTGTCACGAAACTCAAGTGTGGTGCCAGGGCAAACGCATCTTATGACAAAATTTAAACCGTATTATCCGAGCCGCGACCGTCAGGGAGTGTTTATGAAGCAACAAAGCAAGAGGGACACATTCGTGAACACTCCCTGACGGTCGCGGCTCGGACAGACTGACTTGATATCAATCTAAAAATTAAGACGCGTTTACCCTGAATGTAGTGCGGTATCTGTCACGCTAAATAACGTGCCTTGATTCGCTCCACGAAGAACATTGGATTTAAAGTCTCGCCGGTTACATTCATAAGTAATTCATCGGTTGGATACAGCGATGCATTTGCATAAATATGTTGTGACAACCAATCATGCAGCAATTGAAATTGTCCTATCTTAAGTTCAGTTAAAAAAGTGGGGTGTGTTTTGATGAAGGTTGAAAACAATTGTGCCGCAATCATGCGACCTAAGGTATAAGCAGGAAAATAGCCAAACGCGCCGGATGGCCAGTGCACGTCTTGCATCACACCATCTTTATTATTATGTTTTGTCGATAGGCCGAGATAGGTCATCATCAAGTCATCCCAACGTGCCGGTAAATCGTCAATCAATAAGTCATTGTTCATTAGTTCTTTTTCGATCTCATAACGCAAGATGACGTGTAGAGGATAGGTGACCTCATCAGCATTTACGCGGATCAAACCGGGATGCACTTGTGTCGCTAGGTGATATAAATTATGAGGCGTAAATGCCTCTTGCCGACCGAACGTGTTTTGGATTAGAGGGGTAATATATTCGAAAAATTCGACTGAGCGGCAGACCTCCATTTCAAGCAGAAGCGATTGGCTCTCATGCATCGCCATACTAGTGACATGGCCAACCGGTTGAAAAATCCATTTATCGGGTAGTCCTTGATCATAACGGGCGTGACCTGTTTCGTGACAGATCCCCATTAACGAGCTTAAAAACTCATTCTCATTGTATCGTGTTGTGATCCGAATATCGTCACCGTACCCACCGCAAAAAGGGTGATGGCTGGCGTCTAACCGGCCGTTGGAAAATTTAAATTGCAATGCTTGCATCACCGTTAATCCAAGCGCTTTTTGTTTTTCGATCGGAAATAATCCGGTTGGTATTTGAATCGTATTCTTTTGTTGCTTATTAATAATCTCTTTGAGTAGTGATGGGATCGATGATTTTAATCCATTGAAAATAGCATCAATCCTGTTTTGATTAAACCCTGGTGCATACTCGTCTAATAATGCATCATAAGGGCTAAGATTGAGCGCTTGCGATTTTCTTTCAGCAACTTCTTTGGCTAATTGAAATGTTGTCTTTAAATAAGGTAAAAAATCAGTCCAATTATTTTCTGCGCGTAATTTGCGCCACATTTGCTCCGAGGTCATCGTAGCAATAATCACTTTTTCTGCTAATTTCGGTGGAATACATACCGCAGAATGATAGTCTTTTTCCATCCATTTTAAATTGGCTGTATCCCATCGCGATCCGAGTGTTTCTTTTTTGGCTGTATCAATGAGCAATTTATTCTTTTTTTGAATCAGCATTTTTTGTATGACGCCATTCAGTGTGCTCATCACGTGCGAGCGCGTTTGCCCTGAGCCTTCAGGCATCATGACCGCTTCATCCCATTCCATGATGTGTTGGATGTTTTTTAAATGATAGATTCGCTCAAAAAGTAACTGCAATTGTTCGTATGATGACATGATGTTTATCCTTTATTAAACTTCATTGAGACTTTCCTCGCATATCGATGTCCCATACATCGATCACATGATCCTGTTGCGTGATATAGAATTTATCGAATAAATTAATGGTGGGGTCGCAGTGTGGTACGATGAGCTCTAACACGGCACCATTTTTTGGTAATGTCGAATGATCGATCGCTGTGATTTTCCCGTGCTCATCACCGAAGCCAGCCCAGTCGTATTCAAGATGGTTATGGTTAATAATTTTTGGCTTATGCTGCTTATCAACATAAATTGATTTGGTGCCTGCGTCAACCGTGACCCACTCGGTTCGGTTGCTACTAATGACGGTTGTTAACAGTGTCATGGCATGGTTAAAGGTCGTAAATTCAGTGAGATTATCTTTTGATTGAATGACTGAGTACTCAACATCTATGACAGCATAAGAGCCAGGTTGAATGTCCGTGACTTCAGCGGCTGCCGAGTCTATATCGTACGTGCCAGTCCCTGTGCCGGTTAGTATGGGGCAGGCGAGGCCGTTCGCTTTAAATTGTAAAACGAGGTTGCTCGCCATTTCCATGGTGTTCAGTGAGCGTTGTTTACGTTCGTCATAGGACAATATGTGTTGCAAGTTGCCTGCATAGCATTGTATCCCGAGTAAGTTGAGCCATTTACATTGGTTAATGATTAATCCAAGTTCCACCGCATGCTCTGGTTTAACACCTGTTCGTCCAATCCCAGGATCGATATCAACTAATACGTTAATTCGCTGGTTTATCCGTTTGCCTGCCTCGTTTAAATCAGCGACATTTTTAGGATGATCCGTTACGACAATTGTACTTGGTGCTTGTTGAATTAATGTTGAAAGGTGGTTGATTTTTTGTTGAGTGACGACTGGCGATGTGATTAAAACAGATAATATACCGTTTTGTATTAACACCGCAGCCTCTGAAACTTTGGTTGCACAAACGCCAATCGCACCATGTTCTATTTGTAATGCAGCAAGCGTTGAACATTTATGCGTTTTACAGTGTGGCCTAACATCGATTTTATGTTGTGCAGCATGCCGCTGCATGGTGGTTAGATTTTGTTTAAGTGCATCAATATCAATGATTAGACAGGGTGTGTCTAATGCAAATTTATGAAGACCAATCGTATTATGTTGAGGCATAGTTGTGTTTCCCTTAGGATCGCGCAAGAATGGGAAGCTAATTCGGGCGCGATCCTTACTTGAATTGCCAACAGACTCTAGTATGATTCGTATTATTAGATAATAATAGATGCGTTTTATGATTGATACTCGAATTTCATCCACGTGTTTTGAATTAGGTGATTGGCCTTTGTCACGTGTTTTCCTTAAAAATAACGCGAACTATCCTTGGTTCATCCTCGTGCCGCGCCAGGATGCTATAACGGAAATTCATCAATTGCCATCACCATTGCGTCATGTCCTTATGGATGAAATCAGCGAGCTATCCTCCCTTGTTGGCGCTTATTTTAAGCCAGACAAATTGAATGTGGGAGCCTTGGGTAATATGGTTCCTCAGCTACATATTCATGTTATTGCTCGTTTTGCGTATGATGCGTTGTGGCCGCACGGCGTTTGGCAATTGGCACAAACAACAGCACCTTATTCAAACCAAGCGCTTGATGTGTTGCTGCGCCATTTTCGTAATCAACCGTATTCAGGCAGTGGTACTTGATCAGGAAAAATTTCTGACAATGCAACCGAAAATCCATCATTTCTTACAATGCGTGCATGGTTGCGTCTCAACTGGCGTGGTTCATCTATTCCACAAGAGTGGCAGAGAATGGCAACTTCGTGTGCCATATTATTGGCATAGTGATAGACTCGCTCTGCCTTATCTTCAATAACCAATCCATTTTGTAATCGGGGATTATGAGTCGTGATACCCGTAGGGCAAGTATTTTTATGGCATTTTAATGCTTGGATACAGCCCAAAGCAAACATAAATCCCCGCGCGGAATTCACAAAATCAGCCCCAGCACACAAGGCTAAGACGACTTCTGCGGGCGTTATGAGTTTGCCACTGGCGATCACTTTAATTCGGTCGCGTAAATTGTAGATCACCAAAATGTCGATGAGTTTGGGGAGCGACTCGGTAATGGGGATCCCCATGTAATCCATTAAACCTTGTGGCGACGCCCCTGTACCACCATCCGCACTATCCAGGGCGATAAAATCTGGCGCGACATGAATGCCTCGTTGATGAATCAGTAGACATAGCTCATGTAACCATTCATAACTACCTAAAACAAATTTACAGCCGACGGGTTTACCTGTCACTTGACGTATATGTTCGATGACGTCAAGCAACTCACCAACATTGCTGATGTCCGCGTGACGATTAGGACTGATTGAGTCTTCATGAACAGGGATCCCTCGAATGAGAGCGACTTCTTCGGTAACTTTGATGGCCGGTAAAATACCGCCTTTACCTGGTTTTGCGCCTTGGCTCAGTTTGACCTCAAACATTTTGACCGAATCGATGCTGGCAAACGCTTTTAAACGCTCATCACATAGCCGCCCACGTTCATCGCGAACACCATATTTTGCCGTACCAATTTGCACGATAAGATC
>CANJFK010000114.1 GCA_947473535.1 Legionellaceae bacterium
GGAAAATACAAAATAAGCGTGAAAAATGCTGTCAAGCACTTTTGAAAAAAAATCAAAAATCATATGTTATATGTCTGGTTGTTGCTTCGATTCCTCATCGTTCACCCCTGTTTGACACGCAGTGGCTAATAGGGGTGAGTAGTTACGATTAAAGTTCGTTTGTGTAAAAAAATCAAGCGGGTCTAGCACGACAAACTGTCCCCAATGAGATTTTACTTCGGAGGACACCTTCGTTTCGTTTGCGGTGGATGGATCGGCTACTACGTTTAATGTATTTTTAACCGATGATGATTTGGCGTTAGACCAGTTTCGAATATGAAATATATCCCATGCTCGTTTTTTCGCCGGGGCGTTTGGTTTTTCTTGTGTGTCTTTGGGCTTGATCGTTTTCGCAGCGTCTCCGGCCGGAGCAAAAAATAATTGTGACCTACTTTTGGATATCGATCCAGATTTGTTCTCTGTATTTGACTTTAATGCTAGCATGATAACACCTGTTTAATCGTGACCTTTCGGCAAGGCTGTGTGACAGGGTTCATCTGATTTTGTAAAGTACAACCTCCTTAAATATTGGAGGTTTATTGAATGAACGGCCTAACACTAGAATCAGCAGAAGAAGCATTTCGACAATGGCGTGATCATCGCAGTAGTCGTGTAGAATCGATACCAGAAATGCTTTGGTCTATGGCTTTGGGACTTTATCCACAATATAAGCGTTCTAAAATTTGTCGTATTCTTCGATTAAGTGGCGGTCAGTTTAAAGAGCGCTTAGAGGCAAGTGGCCATCCCTTGCCGAGCACTGGCTTTGTGTTGGCCTCTAGAGAGGTGGTTAAAGCAACGCCCATACCCCGCCCAGAAATTCAATTGACCCTACAAGGCCAAGCGCGGTCAATGACACTTTGTTTTGATATGCATGCACTAGGTCAAGTATTAGCTCATATTGGTGCATTGCTATGATTCACATCACAACGCAGCATCACTTGCATTTATGGATTGAGCCCATTGATTTTCGCAAGGGACTAGACGCATTGATTGGGCTTTGTCGCCAAAGCATTGGCTCACCTTATGATGGCACCGTGTTTGCTTTTCGCAACAAAAGCGGCATAGCCGTCAAACTGTTGGTTTATGACGGTACCGGTTTTTGGCTATGCGCCAAACGCTTTTCACAAGGCAAGCTGAACTATTGGCCCAAGTCTTGCGATGAGCGAGTTTGCGCAACAACCATGGCGATTATCCTTAATCAGGGGAGGCCGGCTCAGATGCGTCCTGCTTGGCGTTCGCTTCCAAGCTCTGCCTGAGCGTTTCCTGGTAATGCCAAGGTAGCCAAGCACTTGGGTGTTGTATCACTGCGTGTTCATTATCGATAAGTGCACACATATAGTCGCATGGATTAATTTCGTTTTGAGCGGCACTGTATAAAGCCGATTGTACGTAACTGGCAAAAGCAGCACTGCTTAAGGTTTTGTAAAACATCGAGGATTTTCTGACTTGAATGATAAGCTTAAGCGCACGCTCCACAATATTGGTATCGAGTGGCGCATGGACTTGGCGCAAAAATTGCGATAATTGTGTCCATCGACTTAAAATGTAGTCAATCGCCTTGCCGGCAACAGAGTTGGGCTCAAATTCTGGTTTTTGCTCTTCAAGGTAGGCTTTCAACTCATCCATCACCGGGGTGCTTTTCTCCTGGTGGTAAGCAAGCCGTTTCTCGGGACTATATCCTTTGGTGTGCGCCTCATGGTCGTAGATGGTGCCGATTAAGCCAATGACTTTATCGGACACATCGTCATAGCCATTGGGTAACTCATAAAACTGTCGCCTGGCATGTACCAAACAAAAACATAAGATGTATAAATCTTCAGAAATGCCTTGAGGAATATTGGCCGCTAGTGCATCACACATCATGATGGGTGGATCTAAGTCTGCATCACGTAGCGCCATGATTTCAGCAATGCATTTTCCTGCCGTACGGTTATCTGTAATATAAAGATAGGAGCGGTGGTCTTCATGAAGACTCACAATGCCTGTGGTAAAGCAGGTATGCTGACTTTTTTTACCTTTTTCAGCCAATTTAGCAGCTTTGATTTCGCTCATGATTTTTACAGATGTATCGTCATAACAAAGTGCTAAACCATTCGCAGCATCTCGGGCTAATGCCTTATACAATGCCTTTAACATGGGCTCATGTGCTACCATTAAATCCCACTGTGTTGAAGCGGGAAGTGGTATGCCCAAGTGGTTTTGTAGTCTATCTTGGCGATAAAGCGGTACGGACATAAAGTATTTGTTAATCATGAGCATCGCGATAAAGTTAGCGTCGTACTTTTTATCACCAACACCGATTGGTAGGGGCGCTGTGTAAATAATCTCGCAAATAGCGCAACGTAATTTTTGCATGTTATAACGCGTAGCACTGGCTAAGGGTGCGCCCGTAACATGCACGAATGTGCCTGGCTCGCTTAATTCATACAAACGACCATCACAAGCCTCAGCCGGACAAGTGTCACCCGGATTTAATTCAGGATGCGAAACATCAACAATATCTGCACCTTGATAGGCATCAGCGCTGTTGCGCCCATCGCCTTTGGTATCCACTTCTGATGAGCCAGAGCCTTTATTACCGGATGAGGCTGGATCATTTTTAGGTTTTCGATTGGGACTTTTCTCGCTGCCCTGGATTTGAAATAACTTGCGCAACTTCGCAATACTGAGCTGCCCAAGCTCCAACTGCCTTGCCATCCAGGCATTACCATGAATAAGCATTTTGGCAAATTCAGCATTCTCGGCGCCGATATTTGAGTTCATTATTGCTGCTAGGAAGTTATCCATTTGCTCTTGACTGAGTTTTGTAACTTTGGGCATTTTTTCCTTACGCCCCTTGGTCTTTTTAGCCATATTAATACTACCAATTGTCTACGTTGAGCTATTATACCCCAGGTTTTTAAAGCGAATTTTTACCCCCTGAGAAGGTGTTTAAGAGATTATTATTTTTAAGCTACGGTTCGGGATTAGATACGAGGCTTATAACATCTTCTATGCATCAAAGATGAGCCTAGGAAGGAACATTATAGCTGGGGCAAAAATGCATGCGATCTTTGAAAAAACGGCCAAAAACCCTGTCAACCCCTAAATTAAAAAAAATTAAAAATATTTTCTATCGCAGCCCTGCCGAAAGGTCACGTTTAATCGCAATAAAGTGGCATATTGTATCATAAGTTGGCCCATAGATGTGTGTTTTCATGTGCTCTTACAGGGCAACCGCATCTTATGCCCAAATTTGAGTCGCACTATCCGAGCCGCGACCGTTAGGGAGCGTTCACGAAAGCTCATGCTTGACTTGCTGCTTCGTGAACGCTCCCTAACGCATCAAGCTAATGGCCATCTTCGCGCAAGAATAGAACGTTAATTCGGGCGCGATCTTAACGTGTGGTCGCGCGCGTTTTTCTAGGTTTAATTACTTTCCTCTTCCCAACTCAGTGTTCCACCGGCCTGGTATTCAATAACGCGGGTTTCAAAGAAATTCTTCTCTTTTTTAAGATCGAGCATTTCACTCATCCACGGAAATGGATTTTCAGCACCTGGGTATTGATCTGGCAGGCCAATTTGATTGAGGCGGCGGTTGGCAATAAAGTGTAGATATTCCTCAAACATTTCAGCGTTCATGCCTAAAATACCATGCGGCATGGTGTCCTTCGCGTATTGGTACTCCATAGCGACGCCATCTTTAATGAGCGCAATGATTTCTTCTTTGAACGATGCTGTCCATAAATGAGGATTTTCAATTTTGATTTGGTTTATCACATCAATACCAAAATTCATGTGCATTGACTCATCACGTAAAATATATTGGAATTGCTCTGATGTACCGACCATTTTGTTGCGCCGGCCCATGGATAAGATTTGCGTAAAACCAACATAGAAGAAAATACCTTCAAAAACCACGTAAAAAGCAATGAGATCGCGCAGTAAACGTTGGTCATTTTCAGGCGTGCCCGTGTGAAAGCTTGCATCCCCTAAACTTTGGGTAAATGGCAGAGCCCAACACGCTTTAGTGGCCACGGATGGAATTTCGCGGTACATGTTAAATACGGCCGCTTCATCTAATCCAAGGCTTTCAATAATGTATTGATAGGCGTGTGTGTGCAGCGCTTCCTCAAAGGCTTGGCGCAATAGGTATTGTCGGCACTCTGGATTGGTGATGTGACGATAAACGGCCAATACTAGGTTATTAGCGACTAACGAATCTGCTGTTGAGAAAAAACCTAAATTGCGTTGAATAATGAGGCGCTCATCGGCTGTTAGTCCATTGGGATCATTCCATAATGCCAGGTCGGTACTCATACTGATCTCATTGGGCATCCAATGGTTTGCACAGGCCGTTAAATATTTATCCCATGCCCAAGTGTATTTAAAAGGCACCAGTTGATTTAAATCTGCCCGGCAGTTGATGATTTTTTTATCATCAACGTGGATTCGTCCAGCGCCCATTTCTAATAATTCAAGCCCTGTGGCGCCGATTGGTTGGTTTGTTTCTTGTTGGTCTAATCGTGTAGCTGTCATACGGAACTCCTGCTTAATATTTTATTTTGTAACTTAGGATCGCGCAAGAATAGGACGTTAATTCGGGCGCGATCCTTATTTCGTTTGCAATGTTGTATACCTATTGGCACGCCTCGCAATCTGGGTCAAGAATAGAACACGATTGCGGCTCTTCGAGTTTGACTGCATTTAGCACGCCATCGGTGACCGTTGATTTTTCGGCATTACTGGCGCCTAAACTACGTAAATAATACGTTGTTTTTAAACCACGCAACCAGGCTAACCGATATAAATCGTCTAGTTTTTTGCCGGATGGCTTGGCCATGTATATGTTTAACGATTGCGCTTGATCCAGCCATTTTTGTCGGCGTGAGGCGGCTTCCACTAACCAGTTAGGATCGATTTCAAATGCGGTGGCATAGCGCGTTTTCAGTTTGGCGGGGATTCGGCTGATGGGTTGTACACTGCCGTTGAAATATTTTAAGTCATTGACCATGACCTCATCCCATAAATTCAGTGCTTTTAAGTCTGCAACCAAGTACGGATTGACCACGGTGAATTCACCTGACAAATTTGATTTTACATAGAGATTTTGGTAGGTCGGTTCAATGGATTGCGAGACACCACAGATATTGGAAATAGTTGCGGTGGGGGCTATGGCCATGAGGTTGGAGTTGCGTATACCTTGCGTGCGTATTTTGACGCGCAAGGCTTCCCAATCAAGACGCTGTGAGCGA
>CANJFK010000115.1 GCA_947473535.1 Legionellaceae bacterium
GCTGAATTTGCTAAGAAAAGAGCCTGAGTCAAAATTTTCAATCCCTCGAAAAAGGCGAAAAGCAGGCCTTTATGATAAATATAGGGAAAAGGTGTTGGGAATTTAAACTTTGATGCTCTTGCCCTGCGTATCGAGCTAATCGTCGTTTACAAAGCCCGTGTCCATGTTGCGCGGGCTTTGTCATTCACTTCGCAACGAAACCATCGGCCCTAATGCGGCCGCTCGGCGAGCAGGATAAAAACCAAAAAAGATACCTGTCGCGACTGAAACAGCGAATCCTGCCACGGGGGGGATAATGAAAACAGTAAACGACCAATGACTGAAATAGGCGACGATCCAGGTGAAGATCAAGCCAATAATCACGCCCAAAATACCACCCAGTAAAGACAGCATCACGGACTCAACTAAAAATAGTGTTTGAATTTCCCGCCGTTTAGCACCGACGGCTTTTCGAATGCCAATTTCTTTCTTACGCTCACTCACTGAAACCAGCATCACGTTCATCACACCAATCCCACCAACTAACAGTGAAATGCCGCCGATAACCGCCAATAAAAGCGTGAAAATTTGTCCCTGGCTTTCCATGCTCGCAATAATTTGTTTGGCACTTCGAATAAAGACACTCAACTTCGGCGCGACGTCACTGATCGTTTGTTTAATCTGTTGAATGACGCCATCAATATTACTGTCTGATCTTAACAACATAACCGCGTTATTAATTTTAGCGTCTTTGGTTACTAAGGCCATGCCCATAATCGGAATAATCGCCGATTGATTAATATCTTCATTAAAAAATCCGTTTTCTTTCCATGGCATGGCCACCCCGATAATGGTATATAACGCTTGCCCAATACGCAGCTGTTTGCCAATCGGATCATCGAGCGTTATCTGTTTTATTTGCTGAGCCAAACCACTGCCAACAACACATAAATGCTCAAATGATTCAACAAATGAAACAAAATGGCCTTCAGCCAAATCGATATGAATGATATTGGCCAACGACTCATCCGCGCCAATAATCACACCGGTCAAGATTTTTCCTTGGAAACTCATGGGTTGATAAGCGGTACTATAGGGTGCAATTTGTAATACACTGGGGATCATTGCAGGGAACTGCCGCCACGTATGAAGCGAAATAGCGTCTTGGCCACCACTGCCGCTGTTTGCTGTGTTCTGGAAAATCGACACGGCAATCAAATCAGTACCCAGTGCTTTGAACTGCGCTAACGCTTTTTCGGTGGCTAATTGACCACAGCTGATGAGAGCGACGATCGCAGCCGTTCCCACTAACACCCCCAAAACAGCGAGAAATGAACGCAATTTTGATGCCATTAAATTCAGTAGTGCTTGCTCTGCGTAGCCAAATAGGGTCATTGTCTTGATTCCGCGATAATGTCACCATCGGCAAGCGTAATCCGTCGCGCGCATTGTCCTGCGATATGTTCGTCATGTGTTATCAAAATCAAGGTACGACCCGCATCATGTAGCGTTAAAAATAACGCCATGATGTCTTTGCCTGTAGCCGAATCTAAAGCCCCGGTTGGTTCATCCGCCAAAATAACCTGTGGGTCGCCAACCAGTGCACGCGCTATTGCTACGCGTTGCTGTTGCCCTCCCGATAGTTGCGTAGGGCGATGCGCTGCAAACGTATGCATGCCGACTCGTTCAAGCGCATCCAGGGCCGTTTTTTTGATCTGGGGTTGGGTAAGATTACGATACGTTAATGGCAACGCGACATTTTGCAAGGCACTGAAACGTGGCAATAAATTAAACTGCTGAAAAATAAACCCTATCGATTGGTTACGCAACTGGGCCAGCTTATCATCACACAGGCCATTCACATTATTTGCTTGTAATAAGTATTGGCCGCTATCGGCTTTATCCAACAAACCGATAATATTCATTAAGGTCGATTTACCTGAGCCTGACGCACCAACAATCGCTAGCAGTTCACCCGCCTCAACGGTTAAAGAAATCCCTTTAAGCACCGTGCTTTCAACCGGGCCGATTTGGTATTTTTTTACTATATCGGTTAAAGCAATCAGAGACATTAACGTTGACCTTGCAAAATCACTTCATCTCCCACGCCGAGCCCGGCCTCCACCACGACTTTATCATCGTATACAGCACCCGTAATAACGGGTCGCGCCGTAACGTTGCCATTTTTAGCACGAACTTGCACCGTGCTTTTGCCTAACGTTTGTTTGACGGCGATAATCGGAACCATGAGTTTATCGCCGCTCTCAACCGCTAATTCAATCGATGCACTCATACCGACCTTAACCCAAGCCTGTTGCGCGGGATTAAGCGCATGAACCTCAACAACGGCAGTAAACGTCGGCAGCGCGCCGCCGTTTGTGGCTGACGCTTGAGCATTGATCGCAACTAACGTTCCTTTGAGCTCTTGTTTACCAAACGCTATCCCACGGATTGTCGCGGGCAACCCCACCTTGATCTCGCTAATATCAACCTCTGGGATATCAATTTCAACGCGAATGCCAGTCAGATCGCCTATCAAAGCCAGCACCTGGCTCGCTTTAATGGACGCACCTACGTTAATTCGGCCGGCCCGGTCATCCCCTGATTTGGGGGGATAAAGGAGCACCCCATCACTAGGTGATTTTAAATAAATTAAGTTGTGTTTACTGTTCAAGACCAAACGAACCTTGTCAAACTCGGCAAAACTTAAACTGGATAGATTTTCATCATGACCATCGCCCATTTTTTCACGCATCTCCGATAACTTCCGGGTCGCTTGCATTAATGAAACTCGCGATGTATTCAGGCTTGATTTTTCACTTAAATAATTATTTTTAGATAATAACCCAGCATGCCATAACTCGTCTGTACCGGTGAATTTAGCTCGCGCGATAGTATAACTATCTTTTGTTTTCAAATAGTCCGTCAACGTGTCATTGTATTGTCGTTGCAACTCAGCCGAATTCAGCGTGAAGACCACCTGACCTCGTTTGACGCGTTGGCCATAATGGTAATGCATCGACTCCACCACGGCTTCCACGGGACTCGTTATCGTGCTTTCTTTTAACGGCTGGACCGTGCCTGTAAAATGCAAGGTATTGTGGTACGTTGCCATAGCCACAACATAAACACGCATGGCAGTGCTTTTCGGGTGTTCTTTATCCGAGCAAGCAATGAGTAACACGCTTGATAAAATCAATGGCATTAATCGTTGTAAATTCATCCCGTATACCTCAATTTAATTTGCCAATAGTCTAACGTCGTTCCCAACAGACGCTGCAGCGCTGATAGTTGGTTAAGATAGGCAATTTTTGCGCCGATTAATCCCATTTGAGCTTGAATCCATTGGTTTTGTGTATTGTTTACATCGAGGGCGCTTGCAATACCGGCTTGTTGTTTTTTTTTCTCCAAGGTATACGACTTGGCGGCTAAATCGACTTGCCGAAGGGCAAGATCGTATCGTTTAGCCAAGCTTTGTATCGTTGTAATTGTATTTTTAATGGTTGTCACCAGCGCACGCTTAGCGGCAATTAAACTCAATCGGTCCTTCTCTAAGCGCACTTTAGCTGAAATAAGTGTATTGCGGCGACTAATATCATGCAACGGGACAGTCAGTGTCACGCCCGCTGACTCGGTGACGTTGTTACCGCTGTAAATACTACTTAAACTGCCACTATGCCTATCGACCCCTGTCACCGTGCCAGCCTGAACATTAGCTGTTAAATCGAGTTGCCATAACTGCTGATTTTGAGCGACCGTGTAGGCACGCTCATCCGCTCGCAACGCCATTTTTAGTGCGAGGTACTGCACATTATGCTCCAGCGCTTGTGCAACCGATTCGTTCATGTCGGGAATAATCAGATTGTCAAGGCTTACATCATTGGGAACGGCCAAGCGCATGTCAGGATCAAGGCCTATTGCTTGGAGTAAATTCTGTGCTGTTGTTTTAAAATCATTTTCTGCCTGCTCCGCCATTAAATTCAACGACTCAATTTGATACGATTGCTGCACATTGGCGGTCGGCTCAAGCTGACCCGCTGCGATTTTTTTCTCATTCATATCATATGTTTTATGCGCTTCGGCTAATTGTCGTTGTTGCGTTTGCAAATTATTACCACCCAAAATCAGTGCTCGATACGCGGTGATAACCTGCGTGACCTGATCGATAACCGACTGCTGCAAACTGAGTTTATTAAGCCAATCATTATCCATCGCATCCAACAAGCCGGCTTCATTAACCGTCTTGCCAAAACCACGTAACAAGGGTTGCGTAAACGAGAAATTAATTAATGGATTGTAATTGCCATCAACCGCAACATTATTGTCCATGTTCAGTGAGGCTTGTGTTCCCAATTTATTTTTAATATTAAATTCAGGTGTCGCCAGGTAGCTTTTAGTCGACGCACTGCCTACGCCACTATAATTGGCATTGGTAACCATCCCCGTCGCGCCCAACGCATATTGCAACTCAAATTCATTGTGCGCGAGCCGCAACTGATAGCGTTGAACAATGCGATCAAGCTCTGCGCTTTGAATATTAGGGTTATATCGCAAGGCTAATAAAATCGCCTCTCGAAGGCCCAAATGCAGCGTTTGTTGTTTCCGTGAGGTTGGTGAGGTGGGTAACTCAACCCAATGCTCCAATAAATACTCCGGATTTTTAATCGCATTGCTTAATCGGCCATGTGCGGCTTGCATTTGCGCTTGCTCTGCCGAAGGATTGGCAACCCAGCGATAAAGATGCGGCGCGGATTGAACCGACAGTGCGCCGGTCGAAAACAAAACGCCCACTAAACAATAAACTTTTTTAATCATGTTCAACAAAGTCCAGGTACAGAAAAACGTTGCTTATCCTGCAAACGCAATGCTGTTAATTCCCCACGCCACAAACAGCCCGTATCAATGGCATGAATGCGTGGGTGTGGACACTTTCCTTCCAGCGCAGACCAGTGACCAAACACAAGATCAGCTTGAATTTCACGGCGGTTCGGCACGGCATACCACGGATACAGGCTCGCCGGCGCATCCTGTACTGTCCCTTTATACGTTAATATTAAATGGCCGTTGGCATCACAAAACCGCATGCGCGTAAAATAATTGCAAATCACTCGCAACCGCGCCATGCCTGTCAAATCGGGTGACCAATGATCGGGAGCACTACAATACATTTGGTTAAAAAAATCACCATGGTCAGCGCCAGCGAGAACCTGTTCGAGCTCCAATGCCCGAGCACAAGCCTCCGCTAAATCCCACATCGGGGCAATGCC
>CANJFK010000116.1 GCA_947473535.1 Legionellaceae bacterium
AATCGTTAGAGCAATCACCTCTGAAGCCATGTTTTTTTCACGTAGCCTCAACGCTTCTTCTAAGGCAATTTCATCGAAGGGATTCATCGACATTTTTATATTTTGAGTATCAACCCCTGTGTTGTCTGATTTAACTCTCACCCTAACATAAGGATCAATCACTCGTTTTACTGCAACCAATATTTTCATCATTCCTCACTGGAAAAAATTGTTTTCAAATAATCACGGAAATCTTGGCCTACCTCGCCATGTTGCATCCCTAACTCAATAGTCGCTTTTAAATAACCTAGTTTTGAACCGCAGTCGTAGTGTTTCCCATGAAATTGATACGCTTTAACGATTTCTTGGGTCAATAATTGCTGAATTGCACTCGTTAACTGAATCTCGCCCTCACTATCTCGAGCTGTTTGTCTAAGGCATGAAAATATAGTCGGTGTAAACAGATAACGGCCAAAAGCAGCAAGGTTGGACGGTGCCATCTCCCGCGAGGGTTTCTCGATCATGGCGAGTATAGATGAGTAATTCTGCGTTTTATCCATCACACTAACGACACCGTATCGATGAATCTCGTTTATCGATACCGGGCGAACACCAACGATTGAATGCCCATCCCGCATGAAATGCTCTATTAACGCACTAAAACACGGCACGTTATGATCATCAACCAAATCATCGGCCAGAAGAACAGCAAACGGCTCATTACCCACCACCGACTCTGCACAAAGTACAGCGTGACCAAGGCCTAAAGGCTCAGATTGCCTAATATAAGTAAATTCAACGCCAGGCGGGCAAATATCCCTAATCAACGTTAATAAATGATCTTTGCCTTGTGATTTCAGCGATTCTTCCCATTCATAATGAGGATCAAAATGATCTTCGATGGCTCGTTTACTCGCGCTAGTAACAACGATCATATGCGTCATGCCAGCGCGGGCCGCCTCTTCCACAGCATACTGGATAAGCGGTTTATCGACCACAGGCAACATCTCTTTTGAGCAAGCTTTGGTTACTGGCAAAAAACGTGTGCCAAGGCCAGCAACCGGGAAAACAGCCTTTTTAATTGACATCATGGATTAATTCACAACACGCCATGAACCATCGGCTTGCCGGCACGCTTTGCCGTAAATTTGCTCGGGCTTCCCACCAATGGTGGCATGAGTAATATACTCACGACAGGGTTGCTGGTTCGTATAATAAGTACGCGTTGGTTTTACACTATAATTATTACCATTATCCGGATTGGTCCAAACCACAGCGCGACCTACAGGCGCAGTTTCCAATGCTCGCTGCATCTGCATTTGATCCTGGCGATCCATGTATTTCCCAATGCTGCCTCCCAAAAATGCCCCGAGTAACGCCCCACCAGCCGCAGCCGCTACTTTACCTGCTCCACCACCAAATTGGCTTCCAATAAGACCACCCACAACGCCACCCGTTACAGTACCTACGCCTTCATTCGTCACCGATGCACAGCCAGATAGTAAAATTGAAAAGGACAATGATGCTACAATTAATTTTCTCATATTTGCTCACCTTAAGATTAATATAGTTAAACGTTAGAACGCGATCCTTCATTTTTTATAGCCGTGCGCGTTGTGTCATTTGGCAAATCAGCTCATAAGCAATTGTTCCAGCTTGCTTTGCAATCTGCTCAACAGGAATATGTTGCCCCCATAACTCCACGGGAGAGCCTACGTCCACGCCTTTACATTCGGTCAAATCAATGGTCACCATATCCATTGAAACACGGCCAACGATCGGTGCAATGCAACCATTTACCCACGTTGGTGTGTGCTCTGCAATATGGCGTGGGTAACCATCACCATAACCCACAGAAATGACCCCAATCACTGAAGGCCTATCACTGAACCAAGTTCCGCCATATCCAATAGGTGTATTGGGTGGATAATGTTGGATGGTACTTACTGCTGAGACAAAGCGCATCGCAGGCAATAACCCTAACGCCTGTCCGGTCTGGTCTGGGAAAGGCGATATACCATATAGCATAATGCCTGGACGAACGACATCAGCGTGCGATGCTGGTTGCGTGAGAATGGCTGCTGAATTAGCCATGCTGCGAACCAAATGAATCGCAGGCAAATTCAGCGTATTAAATGCGTCTAACTGTTGTTGATTGCTACGATGCATTGGCTCATCAGCACAAGCAAAATGAGTCATTAATCCAATTTCATCATCAACCCAGGGACAATTCAATAAGGCTCGAACAACATCATCTACCTCATCAAGCGCAATGCCTAATCGATGCATGCCAGTATCAACTTTGACCCAAACTTTGATTTTTTTTTCCAATGGCTTGGCCAAGATCCATTGTAACTGCAATCGTTGATGAATCACACATTGTAAATTATTACGTGCCACTGTTGGTAATTCATCTGGCGTAAATACGCCTTGAAACAACACACAATCACGGTTAAATCCTAGCATTCGAATAGCCATCGCCTCTTCGACACTCGCGACACCAAACGCATCAACATGCGCATCAAGAACAGGCAGGACCGATAGCAAACCACAACCATAGGCATTCGCCTTAACCATTGCGATAATTTTTTTATCAGGCGCGCATTCTTTCACACGCTTTACATTGTGCAATAATGCCGAAGCATCAATATCAATTCGAGTTGGTCTCGACATCTTAAGCGACCCATTATGGAATGTGTACAGACACGTTCCTATTCATTCTGCATACCCTGATAACCACTAAATGCTAAATCTTCAAATCGAGTATATTTACCCAAAAATGCGACACGTATTTTGCCAATAGGCCCGTTACGTTGCTTTGCAATAATAATTTCAGCACATCCCTTATCGGGACTATCTTCATTATATACTTCATCACGATAAATGAAGCAAATCAAGTCCGCATCCTGTTCAATTGCCCCTGATTCACGCAAATCGGACATAACGGGGCGTTTATCTTGTCGCTGCTCCAAACTACGATTTAACTGTGATAAGGCCACAACGGGTACAGATAATTCCTTGGCCAATGATTTGAGACTGCGCGAAATTTCGGAAATCTCAGCTGTACGGTTATCGGCTTTAAAACCAGGTACCTTCATCAACTGTAAATAATCCACCACAATTAATCCAAGCTGACCATGCTCTTTCATTAATCGTCTCGCACGCGCACGCATTTCTGAGGGGCTTAGCGCGGCTGTGTCATCCACAAACAAAGGCGCCTCGGATAGCATATGTACAGCCGATGTCACTCGAGGCCAATCATCATCATCCAATTTACCTGTACGAATGCGGTGCTGATCAATCCGTCCTAAAGACGACATCATACGCATAGCCAAGGAATCAGCAGGCATCTCCATTGAAAACACCAACACCGGTTTGCCAGCTTTGATAGCCGCATGCTCTGCAATATTCATCACCAGTGTTGTTTTACCCATCGAAGGACGACCAGCAACAATAATCAGATCAGAGGGTTGTAACCCAGACGTCATTTCATCCAGTTCAGATAAACCAGTGGCCAAACCCGTAATTGAATCGCCGCTATGATAAAGTGCATCAATCCGTTCCACAGCACGAACTAAAATTGACTTAATAATTTCTGGGCCACCATCACCCCCCGTTTGATCGGCAATAGCGAACACCTTCCGTTCAGCAAAATCGAGCAATTCAGGTACTTCTCGCGCACCCGGGTTGTACGCAGAATCAGCAATGTCATTAGCAACTGAAATTAATTGACGCTGTACCGATTTTTCACGAACAATATCAGCATAGGCCGAGACATTTGCGACACTGGGTGTATTATTGGCTAATTCAAAAAGATACGCTTCACCACCTGCATCATCAAGTTCATTCGTCGATTTTAAGGTATCAAGCAGGGTCACAACATCAAAGGGGTGATTTTTATTCGCAAGCCCAACAATTGCTCGATAGAGTATTCGATGTTCCGTGCGATAAAAATCCATTTCACAGAGTTTTGAGCTTACTTTGTCCCACACTTGATTATCAAGCATAAGACCACCAATAATTGATTGTTCGGCTTCAGCCGAATGTGGCGGGCGCTTTAACGGGTCTGCTGTTTTTTTTCGCGATTGCAGATCTAACATAGTACCTACGATAACAATTTATAAGAGGACTATTGTAATCCTCTCTGATCAAAAAGTAACGTGAAGGATCGTTACCGAACCCAAATTTGCGTTCGTCCAAGGATGGAAATGCCAACATACCCACGCACAAATAATTTATTGTCGTCCATCTTCAGCTTCACTCGATAAATTTTACCTGTCTTAGCATCCAGAATCTGCCCGCCATCCCAAATACCGTGACGATTTTTTTTCAAACCCCATAGAAATTGTAAGCCTTCAATTGGTTTATCTTTGAAGTGATCAGGGCATTTAGAACAGATGCCTGTATCGCCAGCTTGTGAATAAACCCGAATAATTTTTCCATTTAATGTATCACCGGAAATAAACAAGTCGACCACGGCTCTTTTCTTCCCCGTTTTATCGTCAATCGTAGTCCACATCCCCGTTAAGGATTGCGAAAATAAAGTCGGCATATAGAGCGCTGCTAGCAACAAGACGAATATCAATTTCAGTTGTCTCATCAAAAATCTCCTCATTATTTGGTCTTGTTCATCGTTTCTGTCTCGTTGTGTCTTTCCCGCGAAGGCGGGAAAGACATTTTTCGATGATTTGGCCGAAACGATGAACAAGGCTCATTATTTTTATCTTTAGAATAAGCAATGATATCATAAGAATTGCCTGCTTAAATCAGATCGGCACCTAATATAAGAAAAGGTATTTTTACGTTCATTTAATTTTATGGTAGTCTTAAAAAAAGGTAAGGGATAGCACCAAAATATGCAGCATGACACGATTGTTTTTCAACTGGCGACGCATTATTTATCGAAAATAGCACTTCGCTTAGAACGGCTATTCTTGGCCATGGTACAAGCCTGTGAAGAAACACATCCTCTCATTCATCACTATGCATTGAAGAATGTCATTGAAATTATTAAATTAATTGAAAAACCAGAGCTTAAAAGTCGTTTTGTAAAAGAACTTATGCGTATTGAACATGCTCTCAATAAATCGCAAATCGGTATATCCAATTCACTTTATGCCAATCTTTTTGTACAAGTTCAAGTTTTGAGTCATATTGCCGGCCGATTTGGTGACGCAATACATCATGATGCTTTTTTGCAATCCATCCGCTTAGCTCAATCAGCACATAGCAGCGACTGCGAGCTACATGCACCACAATTA
>CANJFK010000117.1 GCA_947473535.1 Legionellaceae bacterium
TTCGCGGTAACACGAAACCGCAGTTTAGCAATGAAACCCTGTTTAGAAAACGCCAATCATTGGCTCGAGCACTTGAACAGCGTGGCAATTGGTTAGAAAACATCAACGCCGCTAGCTTTCACTACCTGAATGACACACAAAAAACTGCACTTGCACAAGAACTCTATTTTGCGTTCTATTTATTTTCCGCGCAAGACCAGCTTGATGTAACCGAAGATCGCAGACAATGCTTGCCAGAGCGCGGCGCGCAACGTACGCAATGCTCGGAATTACTTGCTCAGTTGCGATGGTCGCTTGGCTCAAAAACACTTAGCGAAACAAACGACGAGGTTGAGCTTGCCCGCGCTATAGACGATTCAGAAAAACCCATGAAATATCTAGGACTTACACTTGTAGCACCCGTTCTAGTTGATCTCACGCAGGCCTTTATTTCCACAGGAAACGTTAAAGAGAAGATGAATGAGATCAACGGTCGTCGTCTCTATTGGGTTTGGGGCCGAACGTTTGTGTGTACAGTGCTCGACCTTTTTTCCGCTGATTTTCATTATAAATCGCAAGCGGAAGAAACCTTGGCAATGCAAGGTGTTGCCATGGGTTACATAAGTTGGATTTTGTATTATGCGCGTGCAGGCATGTATTGGAGCTTATTGCTCAAGCACACCATCAAAGGCCCATGGATGAACCAGGCTGAGTACGATATGGATGTTACAACGTGGGAACGATTTTCAACCCAGTGGGATCAACGTAAATTCGAGTTACTGAATGACACCATCTGGGCTACGTGTAACCTAGCCTGTTTTTACTGGTTGATAAGCGCCAAGGCATTAGGTTTATGGGGCGATGTTTTCACCCTGGTGTTGCTGGCGATGGATATATCCATCGCCGTTTGGCAGTTGAAAGAGGAAGAAACGAAGCATAATGCCACGCTGCTTCACTTTAGAACGCAAATAGAGACGTTGGAAGATAAAATTGATGCACTAGAACACGGTACTGATAAACAAAGCCAGAGACTATTCCGGCATCGAGAAATGGTGGCAACGATTGATGGGAAAAAACAGGTGTTGGAGCATACCGATGAGGAGAAAGACGAATTAAAACAACAGCAAATCAACGTATTGAAAGAGCAATTGATGGCGCTAAGGCAAGCTGAAGATAAGTGCAAATCAGATTGGATCCTCAAACAAAAAGGATTTATTTATGATCTGGCCTATGCGATTGGGCTATTTGCAGCGTTTAGTATCGTTTGTTTTTCAGTATTGGCCGCGGCACCCGCAATGGCACTGATTCTTGGTGTAGTCGGCGCGGGGCTTTGTTTTAGTTTAAATGCGGCCTATTCCGCATTGAAAAACAATCTTGAGGTGGAGGTGGCACAGCATGCCGATACCGCCGCCATCACCGCTTATCAAGATTGTTTAGCGTTGTTTCTCGACAGTCCAGATTTACATGAAAGAAAACGATTATACTTAGAGATCCAGCGCTTAGAAATGACCTCCGAGCACCAGCAAAAAGTGATAACTTTTCAACAAATGACACTAGTACATTCCATCATCGTTGAAGCATTAATGCCTGCAATCGTTTTTTCGGCACTAGTTTTTTTACCCTTAGGGCTAGGGCTTGTCGCCATTGCAGGTGGGATAGCCCTTGCCGTCCTCGTTTATAAATGTATTGAGCCTTACAAACCCGAGATGGGCGAGCTACGTCGTTTCAATGGGCCTAAATTTCTTGCTTTTGAAAAGCATGCGTTTGAAGATGCAGGAAAACCCGTACCGGCTAAACCGCCCTCGCCTGGCCTTTTCCCAGCACCTGCGACGGAAGGTAAAAAGGGGAAACATACCCCTTATGATCCGCATATTCCCAAATACGTGGTTTGATCGTAACGTCTCATCGAAGTAATTAGCGACAGACGCTAACAAAAAAGTGTATAATTGCACTTTTTATTACCTATTTGAAGCAACTATCATGAATCTTGAAAAGCACTATGATGTCATTGTTGTCGGTGGTGGCCATGCTGGCACAGAAGCAGCACTTGCAGCCGCGCGCATGGGGGCGTCAACCCTTTTGCTTACGCACAATATGGATATGCTGGGTCAAATGTCATGCAATCCGGCCATCGGTGGTATTGGTAAAGGACATTTGGTTCGAGAAATTGATGCGCTTGATGGTTGCATGGCGCACGCCGCGGATCTCGCGGGTATTCAATTCCGCATTTTAAATGCATCGAAAGGCCCCGCCGTTCGAGCGACGCGCGCGCAAGCCGATCGCGTGCTTTATCGCCAAGCCGTTCGTCAACAATTGCAATCTCAAGCCAACCTAACCTTGTTTCAACAAGCGGTCGACGACGTATTGATCGAGGGTGAGCGCGTGACGGGTGTTCTGACGCAGATGGGTTTAACCTTGCGTGCCCATGCGGTCGTGCTGACGGTAGGTACGTTTCTGGGCGGAAAAATTCATGTCGGGATGAGCCAGTATGCTGGCGGACGTGCCGGGGATCCGCCAGCAATTGCGCTGGCCGATCGTTTACGCGAATTAGCACTCCCCGTCGGGCGTCTAAAAACGGGAACCCCGCCGCGTATTGATGGACGCTCGCTTGATTATAGTCAAATGAGCATACAACCGGGTGATACACCGCTGCCTGTTTTTTCCTTTATGGGACATGTTGACCAACACCCGCAACAGTTAGCGTGCCACATCACACACACAACTGAACAAACACATGATATTATTCGCCAGAATTTACATCAATCACCCATGTATGCCGGTGTCATTGAAGGCGTTGGGCCGCGTTATTGTCCCTCGATTGAAGACAAAGTTGTACGTTTTGCAGACAAGTTGTCGCATCAAATTTTTGTTGAGCCTGAAGGGCTAACAACGGATGAAATTTACCCTAATGGCATTTCGACAAGTTTACCCTTCGATGTGCAAGTGCAATTTGTACGCACCATCAAGGGGTTTGAAAAGGCCCATATAACGCGCCCGGGTTATGCCATTGAATATGATTATTTTGATCCCCGTGGATTAACGCCGTTTTTGCAAACAAAACCATTCGCTAATTTGTTTTTTGCAGGCCAAATCAATGGTACTACAGGGTATGAGGAAGCGGCCGCGCAAGGATTAATTGCGGGCATGAATGCTGCGTTATTGGTGAAAGAGCATCCGCTTTGGAGCCCGCGGCGTGATGAAGCTTATATGGGCGTTCTTATCGATGATTTGATTACCTGTGGTGCTCAGGAACCTTATCGTATGTTTACTTCACGTGCCGAGTATCGATTACTATTACGCGAAGACAATGCTGATTTACGTCTAACCGCAAAGGGACATGAGTTAGGTCTTGTCGGCGAGACTCGCTGGCGGGCTTTTTGTGAAAAACGTGATGCGATTGACAAAACAAATGCAACCCTCAAAGACACGTGGGTTCGCGTTGGTCATAATGCGGCACTGCATGCTATTTTGGAGGCGCCATTACTCCATGATTGCCGTGCGGTGGATCTGCTTAAACGCCCTGAAATCAAATATCATCACATGCAAGCCGTTGACGATTTAGGCTTGCCGCTTTTAGCCGATGCAGTTGCAGAGCAAGTTGAAATACAAAGTAAATATGCGGGCTATATTGACCGTCAACAAACGGATATTGCGCGTTTACTCAAGCATGAAAACACGAGCATACCTGCCACGTTGGATTTTGCTCGGGTGTCTGGTCTTTCGACGGAGGTTCGTCAAAAATTAACCCAAGTGAGGCCCACCTCGATTGCCCATGCAGGCCGTATTTCAGGTGTAACGCCAGCCGCATTGTCTTTACTTTTGGTTCATTTAAAAAAACAACGGTTATTGGCATGAGTGACCTTGCTTCGATCAAAGAAAAATTAATCGAGGGGATGCAGCAGTTGGGGCTCGATTTTTCTTGCGATAAACTGTTACAGTACTTGGCTCTTTTACATAAATGGAATCAGGCTTATAATCTAACCGCTGTGCGTGATCTGGATGGCATGGTCACACGGCATATATTAGATAGCCTTGCGGTGGTGCCTTGGTTACGCGGGACTCATTTGCTTGATGTGGGTACGGGTCCAGGCCTTCCTGGCATTCCGCTTGCCTTGGCGCGACCTGATTTGCAAATTGTTCTGTTAGACAGCAACGGCAAAAAAATTCGTTTTTTACAGGAAGTAAAGCGCGTGTTATCACTGCCAAACGTAGAAATAGTGCAAGCTCGTTCAGAGGACTATCACCGAGCAGGCGGTTTTGATACAGTCGTCAGTCGAGCCTTCAGTGATTTACAGCAAATGATCACCTGGACACGCCATCTCATTGCAACGGACGGTATTTGGTTAGCCATGAAAGGCCGTAATCCCGACGCAGAATTGGCTACCATTCAACATCCTTATCGGGTAGAAACTTATTCTGTTGCGGGTGTCGAGGGGGAGCGCTGCTGTATTATTATCGAAAATAAGGAATAATCATGGCAAAAGTTATCGCCATTGCTAATCAAAAAGGTGGCGTGGGCAAAACCACAACGGCTATCAATTTGGCGGCATCGCTGGCGGCAAACCATCAACAGGTTTTATTAGTCGATCTAGATCCACAAGGCAATGCCACGATGGGTAGCGGCGTTGATAAAAATGCACTGGTGCATACTTGTAATGATGTCTTATTGCGTGATTGTTTGGCTGAACAAGCTTGTTTAACCACGCCGTGTGGGTTTGATCTTATTCCAGCCAATGGCGATTTAACCGTGGCTGAAGTGAGCTTGATGGAGCGTAATCACCGCGAAACGTTTTTATTCAAAGCACTGCAGCCATTGCACAGTGCGTATCACTACATTTTTATTGATTGCCCGCCAGCACTGAATACCCTTACATTGAATGCCTTGGTCGCGGCCGATTCCGTGTTAATTCCAATGCAATGTGAGTATTTTGCGCTGGAAGGGTTGGCGGCTTTATTATCAACCATTGAACAAGTGCAGTCATCCATTAATACGCGCCTGCAGTTAGAAGGGATATTACGCACCATGTATGATGCACGTAATCGTTTGTGCTCTGATGTCTCCAAACAATTATTGGGCCACTTCAATAGCAAAGTGTATCGCACGGTCATTCCTCGCAATGTGCGATTAGCAGAGGCGCCTAGTCATGGCATGTCGGCGCTTCAATACGATAAATCATCACCCGGCGCCTCAGCCTATATGGTTTTAGCATCCGAAGTAATGAGTAAACAAACGGTGGTTTTATGAGCGCAAA
>CANJFK010000118.1 GCA_947473535.1 Legionellaceae bacterium
ACAGTAATATTCTTCATATGGATCCTCCACTTTTGTTGAATGACTTTCATATCTTCATTCTGGCTCAAATAGAAGCCTATTTAAAGTGGCAGGGTCCATACTATTAATTCAGATTTCGACGTCCCACGACTTGTTCGCGGGATCCATTTCGATCTGATTTTGTGCAATAGGCCTGTGCATTAAGCAGGATCACTGGATCCCGCGTCCCATAAAACAGGCCTATAATTAATATACTTAAAAGTATATAATATATTTTTTATTATACTTTTAAGTTTATATATGGGTTATTCTTCTTATATTCCACTATGTAATGCCATGGTTCGACTGCTCGATCCTTTAGTCGAAATTGTGATCCATGATTTAACATCTGAAACTATTTGTTTTATTGTCGGAAATCTTTCCAAACGACAAGTAGGGGATGCCTCATTGCTAGAGAAGGAAGCACTTGAACCTCACCTAGACACCTTCACTTATCCCAAAATAAATTTTGATGGACGACTGATTAAATCCATCTCAGTTCCTGTGGATGAGAGCTATCTCATTTGCATTAATTGTGACGTTTCCGTTTTTTCTCAAATGCAGCAATTAAGTCGTGCCTTACTCTTGTCAAACCAACCCATGATGCCTGAGAGCTTATTTAAAAATGATTGGCAGGAAAAACTGCATCACGGCATCCATGCCCTTCTGAAAGAAAAAGGGTGGCACTTTGACTCGCTGACGCAAAAACAGAAAAAGGAAGTGGTTTATTACTTATACCAACAACAGGCATTTACAGAAAAAAATGCCGCCGATTACATCGCCAATGTGCTGAGCTTAGGACGAGCCACCGTTTTTAATTATTTAAGATCCTGGAGGCAAGTCGAATGAATCTCAAGTTATTTAAATTAGAAGAATATCTTACGCAATATGAATTCAATTCACCTTACTTGTTTTGTTCCTCTGACGCGGAAAGTTTTAGCATGTCGGACGTTATCGCGATGGCAAATAAAGAAGAACAAGATTTATGGGAAAATCTGTCGCTTAGATATACGGAGCCGTTTGGCTATCCTCTATTGAGAGAAACCATTGCCAAAGCGATGTATCAGAAAATGAAAAAGGAGAATATCTTATGCTTCGCGGGCGCTGAAGAGGGGATATATTGTGCATTACACGCGCTATGTGAGCGAGGAGACCATATCATTGTTTTAACGCCGTGTTATCAATCCTTAAAAGAAATTCCTGGAGCAAGAGGATGTGATGTCACAACGATTAATTTGAAAGAAGAAAATGACTGGAAAATTTCTTTAAACGATATAAAGCAATCGATTCGTCCAAATACGAAATGTTTGGTCATGAATTTTCCGCATAATCCCACAGGGCAAGTGATATCACAAGATGCATTGACTGAGCTGGTGGCATTACTCGAGCAGCATGGGATTTGGCTTTTTTCTGATGAAGTGTATCGTGATTTAGGAACACCGCAAGAACCATGGGCTAATGCTGCGGCAGATAGTTATGATAAAGCATTGTCATTAGGTGTAATGAGTAAAGCCTTTGGCATGGCGGGGTTGCGCGTGGGTTGGATTGCTTGTCAGGATAAAGCCTTTCTTCATAAGATTAAACGCATTAAAGATTATGTCTCTATCTGCAACAGTGGACCATCTGAAATTTTAAGCCTCATTGCACTGCGCAATAAGCGTTATTTTCTGAGCAGAAATAATCAGAATGAGGTGTATAATACAAAAAAAATTGCTTCTGGTTTATCAAGTCTACTTTTCGTAGTTCATTTACTCGACTAATATTGGATTAAAGTTAAAATCTAGGGCGGGGGGAGCAATTGTCAACACGCCCTAAACTGTATGATAATATTTTTTCACTGTATTAATAACACGATCCACATCGGTTCTTGAAATATCAAGATGAGTAACCAGTCTTATACCGTTCATTTTATTGGGTTGCTTTGGAAATAGGATCCCTTGTGTCTGTAGATGTGCCTGTAATTGAGAATATTGATAAGGTCCTTTGATAAAGAGTATATTGGTTTGCAATGAGTCGATATCCACTTCAATTTCATCAATGCTTGATAACCCTTCAGCAAGTGCTTGCGCGTTTTCATGGTCTTCAGTTAATCGCATTGTATTATTTTCTAAAGCATAAATCCCGGAGGCTGCTAGATAGCCCGCTTGTCGCATACCACCACCCAGCACTTTTCGCCACCGACGAGCCATTTTTATTAACTCGCTTGTGCCACATAACACAGACCCAACGGGTGCGCCTAATCCTTTGGATAAACAAATGGAGATGGAGTCAAAATACTGGCTGATTGCACGCAACTCAACATTAAGTTTTGCTGCTGCATTAAAGACCCTTGCGCCATCAAGATGAGCGGCTAAGCCGTTCGATTTACAGAAATGCTGAACATCACTTAAATAAGATAACGGTAATACTTTACCATTCGTTGTATTTTCAAGACAGAGTAGGGTAGTGCGGGCATGGTGATTATCTATCGGTTTAATGGCCATCGCTACTTTGTCTAAAGACAAACTACCGTCTTTTTCAAAGTCGAGCGGTTGAGGTTGGACGCTTCCTAAAACGGCGGCACCGCCGCCCTCCCATAGGTAGGTATGAGCTGTTTGTCCAACGATGTATTCATCGCCGCGTCCACAGTGAGCCATAATACCAAGTAAATTGGCTTGTGTGCCTGTAGGTGCGAAAATGGCAGCCTCCATTCCTGCACGCTCAGCTATCATGGATTCTAATTTAATCACCGTTGGGTCTTCACCAAATACATCATCACCTACATTTGCATTCATCATGGCGTTTAACATAGGGTTATTAGGCTTCGTTACAGTATCACTTCGCAAATCAATTGTTTTCATCTTGTCACCGTCTCGTTGTCAGTTCGTATAAACCCACTCATCAGGATGCTCGTTGCGGATACAATAACGCATTCCTTGTTAAATCAGGATCGTGTCGCGGCGACAAAACAATGTTCTGATCTGCAAAATGACTCATTTCCGTTTGATGGGAAATAATCAGAATCGTGATTTTACCGCGTAATTGCGCCAGTGCCTGTTGAATTTTAATGATGTTTTGTTTATCCAGAGAACTGGTGCTTTCATCCAGCACTAATAGCTGCGGGTTTGATAATAACGCACGAGCGAGTGCGATGCGTTGGCATTCGCCCCCGGATAAACGAACACCGCGATCACCAACAACCGTGTCCAGTCCATGCTCAAGATCAGCTACGAATCTATCTGCGGCAGCAGATTTTAAGGCCGCCCAGAGCGACTCATCGGGAAGGTCAGGACAAAATAATTGTAAATTATCACGAACCGAGGCATTGAATAAAAAAACACCTTGCGTAACATACGCCACGGATTGGCGCCAGGCTAATTTATTTTTAGCAGTCAATACCTGGCTGTCAATACAAACTGTCCCCGTTGTTGGTTCCAGTAGACCTGTAATCAAATCAGCTAGCGTAGATTTGCCGACACCGGATGGACCAATGATCGCCGTTGTGGTATTTTTTTTAATGGTCAGGGATACATGCGATAAAATGGGTTGGGTGGGGTTATAACTAAAACCCAGGTTGTCCAGTGAGATCGCTTCATTAAACACTGGGACTGCAGACTCCAAATGTTCCTGGTTTGTAGTACACTGTTGTAATAATTGTTTAACCTCACAAAATGCAGGCAGTTGATGCAGGATTCGCTGATAGTTTTGTTGAATAGTTGACACCATCGGTAGTAATCGTGAAAACACAACCAGAAGCAATAATAATGATTCCAATGGAACCACCAACACGTTGATGGCGATATACAACAACACACTGAATGCTAACACCGAGCCAACGCTGTAAAGTAATTTGGTCGCGGCGGTCACCAAGGTTAAGCGTTGGTTTTGACTCTCCAGGGACAAACTAGTGCGGCGTATGTTATTGGCAAATTTCTCTTCAAAGCCAGACCCTTTTATCATTTTCAAGGCGCCCAGTTGTTCAGTAATCGATTGAAATATGGTTTGATTTTGTTTTAAATGATCACGTCCGGATTGTGATGTGAGCCGGTGCAGCGGGAGCATCATGCTCAGTAATAAACAGGCACAAGCCATGGCGATAATCGTCATTTTCCAGGACAGTAACAAAGCCAGTGACGTATAAACACAGAGAATGATGGCATTATTCAGTAACATTAACAGTTGAATATTGGAGGCACTGATCAATTGAATTTGCGTGGTCAGGCTGTGCAGCAAGTTCGGCATTTTTTGTTTCAGAAAAAATGGCCATTTGGTGTATAACAACTGTTTGTACAGATGTGCGCGAAGATGATGAATATAGTGTTGCTGCAGCCTGGTGCTGATGATTTGCTCGACAAACGCTGCCACTGCAATGAAGCTCACAACCAGAACATAGATCGTTAAAACCGTGAGTAAGTTCAGCGGTAGATGCAGGTATTGAAATACGGTTGCCATTGTTTTGGCTACACCATGGGTTTGATTGGAACCCACCGAAAAGCCAATGACTTGTAATAACGGTAAAATTAATAACAGGCTGGCACCCGCGCTGACGCTTCGAAATAGCATCAGGCCTAACGTGAACAGCATGTTTAACGGACTAAATTGCAGTACGTCTGTGAATAGCGCTTGCATTAAGCGCCAGTTTTTTCGGGCGCCCGTGACGTGTTTTAAGTTTAGGAGCATTTAGCTTATCACCAACATATTCTGCTCAACCATCGCTTTAACAAACTGCATTGTATCCTCAATACACTGCGCCTCGGTCACTTCAAAATCATGCTGAATCAGCTCACAAATTTCGCTCAATGACATGGTGTTAAATTCTAATAAAGTCCATATTTCAGTCCCCACAGCATTAACTCCATAAAAAAAACTGTCTTTAGGGCCCATCATCACCAGATCGTCATCAATCTGTGTAAATGCCACATCCGGGTTTCTGGAAATATTGCTGGTTAAAGTGAGCATGTTCGCGGTCTCTCCTAAGTTGCATCTAAATAACCATACCGTTGCATCATGTCACCATGATCATGGATAATCTGGTCAATTTGAGCTGGTGTAAGCGTATTTCGCCAATCACCAACAATCCCTTTTCTAAAAAATCGGTCCACTTTGGTAGGTTTTTCACTAAAGCCCGATTCATCTTCCTGTTGTTGCAATTTGTCTATACTGGCATTATCCAGTGCACGCGCGATTTCCGCTTGCGATGAACCAAGCCGTAAAAACTCGACGGCCTTTG
>CANJFK010000119.1 GCA_947473535.1 Legionellaceae bacterium
ATTAAGCCATATCGTAAGGTTTTTAGCAGGGTAAAATTACACGTCAATTTATAAAAAACACACAAAAACCCTGTCAACCCCTAAAAGCATAAATTTAAAAATATTTTTTTACGCAGGCTTGCCGCAAGGTCACGATTTAAAGAAAAATATAACATAGTAGGTGATGTTCGTGGTTTGGGTGTTATGCAGGCGATTGAACTGGTGAAAGATAACAGCGCGAAGGAACCAAATAAAGAGGCCGCGGACAAATTAGTAAGATTTTGTTTAGAGCGCGGACTGGTAATTCTTGGTTGTGGAACTTACGGAAATGTAATTCGCCTCCTCATGCCGCTTTCTACTGATGTAAACGATTTGGAAATCGGGCTTTCTATCATTGATGAAGGACTCGAGAACACCGCCAAGTTGTGTAATATTTGTTAAACTTATCTGATGATCCTTCTAGTTACAAAATCAAAACGCTAGGTGTTATTTTTGTAACGTCTCAATAACCCCGAGAAACGTCATCCCGAACGTAGTGAGGGATCTCCTGAAAGTGGCACTGTGCCTGATTCGGAGATCGCTCACTGCGTTCGAGATGATGTTTTTTCCCGAGGTTATTGAGACGTTACTTATTTTTAATGAGGTGAACTGAGGGGATCAGTGTGATCTATACTCCTTTCACCGGAAGATCTTGGTTTTTAACGCGATTAAAACTCACTCAATTCTTTACGTAGTCTTCTTTCTTCGTTTATATCTTCGATTCGTCGGCGTCTATCGAGCTTGGTCGGTAAGCTGTTATCACCTGTACTGTCTTGAGAGTCCACTGCTTCATCAACGTTTGTTTTATTTTTTTTACCTCGTTGAGCACTCATCATCCTTCTCCTAAGTTTATGAATTCCATGACAATACAGTTTATATTATACCTGCTTAAGCCTCTCAAAAAAAGTCTTGCTGGATGTTTCGCCGACTAACCTCAAATGAGTTAGTTCATCGCCCGTTGCGTTGTAAAAAAGAAACGTTGGTGGCGCTACGACGTGAAAATAGTTTAGTAGCGCGCGGGAGTCAGTATTATTTTGAGAGAGGTCAACTTTTACAACACGAAAGTTACTTAGCGCTGTTTTTATCTGTGAATCTTTCAACGTTGTAACTTCAAGCACTTTACACGAGGCGCACCAGTCGGCATAAAAATCGAGCATAACGGGCTTGCCTTTAGCGTCGGCAAGTGCTTCTAGTGCTTCATGCATTGTCTTCACTACGATGGTTGGTGTATTACGGTCTATGTGTTTTAATTGGTTGAAGGGCGTGAGCGGTTGTAATGGATTGCTGTTGCCTTGGCTCGCCCCAACCAAAACCAACAGTCCATACACTAACATGATGATACCTGCACCCTGTTTAAATTTTTCTCTGTTTGAATCTGCTTTTCGTAGCGCACCACTGTATATGCCAGAGAACACTAACAAGCTTGCCCACAATCCCATGGTGAGTGTCGGCGGTAAAATACGCGCCATCAAATAAATGGCAATTGCGAGCAACAAAACACCAAAAATAGCTTTCACACCATTCATCCAGCGGCCTGCTTTGGGTAATAGTTTGCCGGCTGATGCACCAATCAATAATAAAGGCGTTCCCATGCCTAACCCTAAGAAAAACAAAGAAAAAAGACCTAAAAACATATTTCCAGTGCGTGCTATGTAGCCTAATGCGCCTATCATCGGTGCCGTAACGCAAGGGGACAAGATTAATGTCGACATACAACCCATGATGGATGCGCTCAGATAATGTCCGCTTGCTTGACTGCGTGTTATATTGGCAAATTTGCTTTGCCATGAAAGAGGGAGTCGTAATTCGTAAAAATTAAACATCGAGAGTGCTAGCAAGACGAAAGTTAGGCCAAATAAACTAATGGCCCATGGTGTTTGCATGATAATTTGTAGATTGTTACCCATTAATGCAATGATTGCACCAACTGCACCATAGGTTGCTGACATGCTGAGCACGTAAGTTAATGATAGAAGAAAGGCTTTACGAGTGGATATATTATGTCCATGGCCAACAATGATACCAGAGAGTACGGGCACCATGGGCAAAACACAGGGTGTAAATGATAATAATAAACCAAAACCAAAAAAACTAAGAATAATAAGCGGCCAGGTGTTGTCGGAAAATAATTGATCTATTTTATCCTGCCTTGGAATTATTTTATTTTCAAATGTTGGGTTTGATGATAATGGCTCAATATCAGCACTGGTCAACGCAAGTGTATTATCAAATGATAGTTTAATTTGGGTTGTTTGTGGTGGATAACAAAATCCTTCGTCGGAGCAACCTTGGAAATGCACATCAAATAAGGATTCTCCTGGCTCTTGAGCTAAAACTGCAAGTGGCAATATTAACTGATGGCGGTAAATCATGTAGGTGTGGCCTTGTTTATCTGTTTTTTTGAGCGACGCGGGGAGATTGAAGGTTCCTAAGTGAACGTTACTATTCGGCTGTTCGGTTAAGTGAAGGCGTTGTTTGTACAAAAAATATCCTGGTTTAATTTGCCAATTGAGTACAAGCGTATTGGGATCAGTTTGTTTGGTTGTCAATTGGAACACTTCATTTGCAGGGAGCGGCGCTGCAAAAGTCAGTGAAGAGATAATAAACAACGTTGCAAATATAAAGAAATGTTTCATCAATCACCTTGGGGATTTAGGAAATATAGAGCATTGTAGGATGTGTATCAAAAAAAACCAAAATATATTTTGATTTTACCCTTGAAAGCTAATGATATGTCCCCATATAGTTTTCATCAGCGTAGTTTATAACTATAAAAAACGTGATCTAATCAGAGCAAGAGCATACTCTGAAAAATAAGGTATTCAACAAACCAGGAGAAAATAAGTATGAAAATTCGTCCTTTGCACGATCGTGTAGTTGTTCGTCGGATGGAAGAAGAGCGTACCACAGCTGGTGGTATCGTGATTCCAGACAGTGCAGCTGAAAAACCAATGCGCGGCGAAGTCATCGCTATAGGCGCTGGTAAAATATTAGATAACGGTGACGTGCGTGCGTTGGCTGTCAAAGTTGGCGACGTCGTTTTGTTTGGCAAGTACTCAGGTACTGAAGTGAAAATTAATAACCAAGAACTAGTTGTGATGCGTGAAGATGACATCATGGCTGTTGTTGAAAAATAATTTTACCGATTTGACAGGAGATAATTACAATGGCTAAAGATTTACGTTTTGGTGACGACGCTCGTCAACAAATGCTTGCTGGTGTGAATGCGTTGGCAAATGCTGTTCAAGTAACAATGGGTCCTCGTGGACGTAATGTTGTACTAGAAAAATCATATGGTGCTCCAACTGTAACTAAAGATGGCGTGTCGGTTGCTAAAGAGATCGAATTTGAAGATCGCTTTAAAAACATGGGCGCACAAATGGTTAAAGAAGTTGCGTCTAAAACATCTGACACTGCAGGCGATGGTACAACAACAGCGACTGTATTGGCACGTGCTATTCTGGTTGAAGGCCATAAAGCGGTTGCGGCTGGCATGAATCCTATGGATTTAAAGCGCGGTATTGATAAAGCGGTTATTGCTGTTACTAAAGAGTTACAAGCAATGTCTAAACCTTGCAAAGATGGCAAAGCTATCGCGCAAGTAGGCACTATTTCTGCTAACTCTGACGAAGCAGTGGGTTCTATCATTGCTGAAGCAATGGCTAAAGTAGGTAAAGAAGGTGTTATTACTGTTGAAGATGGTAATGGCTTGGAAAATGAACTGTCTGTTGTTGAAGGTATGCAATTTGACCGTGGTTATATTTCCCCTTATTTTATCAACAATCAACAAAATATGTCCGCTGAACTTGAACAACCTTATATTTTATTGGTTGACAAGAAAATTTCTAGCATTCGTGACATGTTGTCTGTGTTGGAAGGCGTTGCAAAATCTGGCCGTCCATTGTTGATTATTGCTGAAGATGTTGAAGGCGAAGCATTAGCTACATTAGTCGTTAATAACATGCGTGGAATTGTTAAAGTCTGTGCTGTTAAAGCACCTGGTTTTGGCGATCGTCGTAAAGCCATGTTGCAAGACATTGCTATCCTGACTCATGGTCAAGTTATTTCTGAAGAAATTGGCAAAAGCTTGGAAGGTTCTACACTGGAAGACCTCGGTACTGCAAAACGTATCGTCGTAACCAAAGAAAACACGATTATTATTGATGGTAACGGCAAAGAAACTGACATCAATGATCGCATTACTCAAATTCGTGCACAAATGGAAGAAACATCATCTGATTATGATCGTGAAAAATTGCAAGAGCGTGTAGCCAAATTGGCTGGCGGCGTTGCGGTGATCAAAGTTGGTGCTGCGACTGAATTTGAAATGAAAGAGAAAAAAGCTCGTGTTGAAGATGCACTGCATGCAACGCGTGCTGCTGTTGAAGAAGGCATTGTAGCTGGTGGTGGTGTTGCTCTGGTTCGTGCTCAAAAAGCATTGATTGGTTTGAAAGGCGATAACCATGATCAAAACATGGGTATTGACATTCTCCGTCGTGCAATTGAATCACCAATGCGACAAATCGTTTCTAACGCAGGTTATGAAGCGTCTGTTGTTGTGAACCAAGTTGCTGAACATAAAGGTAACTATGGCTTCAACGCTGCAACAGGTGAGTACGGGGACATGGTTGAGTTAGGTATTCTTGATCCAACTAAAGTAACACGTACAGCATTACAAAATGCTGCATCTATCGCGAGCTTGATGCTGACCACTGAGTGTATGGTCGCTGAAATGCCTAAGAAAGATGAAGGTGCTGGTGACGCTGGTGGTATGGGCGGAATGGGCGGAATGGGTGGCATGGGCGGCATGATGTAAGCTCCCTGTTTTCTCTATAAAAAACCCGCCGAATGGCGGGTTTTTTTATGGGTTAATCTTGGGTTCTCCCAATATTATTCGTTTTTTTTCTTGAAATTTTAATGCAATCAGGTATGCTGTGAATGAAGAAATACTTGTATTTCTTTGGGCCGTTAGCTCAGTTGGTAGAGCAGAAGACTCTTAATCTTTTTGTCATAGGTTCGACCCCTATACGGCCCACCATATTTGGAATTCATTGTTACGCATACTATAAGGAGTAAGACATGAGCAAAGGTATGGATAAAAAGAAAGATACAAAGAAAAAACCATTAAAAAGCGCTGCAGAAAAAAAAGTAGAGAAACGAGAGAAAAAATC
>CANJFK010000120.1 GCA_947473535.1 Legionellaceae bacterium
ATTCAATATGCTAAAAAGTTATTCCGGTCGCAGCCATCAAGTCATCACGAGTGTTGGCGTGACATGGTTTGATTATCAAAAAGTGGTATTGCAGAAAACTATCGTCACATTTGCTAACATGACTGATGCAGACATATACCAGTATCTCGAAACCGATAACTATAAAGATAAATCTGGCAGTTATGGTATCCAAAGCTATATTGGACAATTTATTCGTCATATCGACGGCTGTTTCTATTCTGTAATGGGATTACCTTTGAATACCGTTCGTGAATTATTGATGGATCTAAAACGCTTGAAGTCATCAATATAAGCCATGGAGAAAAACACAACATGCACACATTCACTATCTATCACAATCCTAAGTGTTCTAACTCAAGAAAAGCCTTGGAAATATTACACAGCCATAATATTAATCCAACCATCATTGAATATCTAAAAACCCCGCTTAACCTAGAGCAAATCGTTCAATTGCGCTCACATTTTACTTTAAAAGACTTTATCCGACACAATGAGTCTGTCTTTAACGAACTCACCCTAAATAAGGACGAAGCCAGCGTATTAGCAGCTATGGTGCAAGAGCCTATTTTAATGCAACGGCCCATCGTAACGTATGCGGGTAAAGCCGTGATTGCAAGACCGCCGGAGAGAGTATTAGAGTTAATTGATGAAGCTAAAAAATTTATCAGCCAACCTGCTGTTTAGCCAAATCCCAAATATGCATCAACTCATTAAACGCATGGCCATTCAAATTAGTTAACCCACGTCCATGCGAGATTTGTTTCACCGCATTAAGTCGCCGTTCAAATTTATCCAGCGTATGTTTCAATGTCTCTGCTGGGTTAAAATTACAATAAACACACAATGAAAATACGGCGTGCAACAGATCGCCAATCTCCTCTTCCAATGCAGACACATTGGCTTGAGTACCCTCATCCAGATGTTCAGAAATTTCAACACATTCGCTCTCAATCTGCGCCATGATTTGTTCGGTTGTTTCCCAGCGAAAACCAAATGCAGCCGCATCTTGCTCTAAAAAAACCACCCTATCCAACAAATCCAATGACTGATATGCCACTGCTGTTTGGTTTTGCATATGCGCATCTAACAAATCACGCGGGGTACCAATATCCACTACATCAATATTACCCAAATAATCTTGCGCCATTGGCCTTAAAAACCCCTGTTTAACACCAGTCATGGTAACAGTCTGGGTCGCTCTAACAGCAACACCTAATACGTCACCGGTATCACAATCAAGTCCAGATGGAATATCAATCGACAATACTTTTTTATGGGCACTATTAATCGCATCGATTATTCTCACAAAAGGCGCTTTGACCTTACCTTGTAAACCTGTGCCAAATAACGCATTAATGATCCAATCTGCATCTGATAACACATGCTCCAATGTTTGAAGATTGTCTTCAAGCATAACCGTGATGGGTACACCTAATGCATCCACAATATCATAATTGATCTTAGCGTCACCGCTTATCTCATCTGATTGTCCAAACAATAGAACATGCACAGGCATATCCAGATTATAAAGATAGCGTGCAACCACAAAACCATCACCGGCATTATTACCTCTTCCGCAACAAATAATGGTTTTACCTTGTGGCTTATGGGTTAAAAAATAATCCACGATACCGCGCCCTGCATTTTCCATTAATACAATGCCTTGGATATGGTATTTTTCGATGGTTAATCGATCTAACTCTCTGGCCTGATGACGACTTAGAACAAATGTTTTCTTCATGCGAATAATTCTCTATTTAGTCACGATTTCCCATGACAATTTTTATATTTTCTTTGACTGCCACACGGACATACACCATTACGTGCAATGGTTTTCGTTACGGTTTGAAATTGAACGCCATCCACATAATACCAGCGCCCTGCTTCCTGAATAAATTCACTTTTTTCATGGATTGACTTTAAAATATGGCCATCCATAAAGGTCGCAATAAATTCAACATGGCCTTTGTGTCGGCTATCCAAACTCGTATCAAGAACCGTAAGCTTTATCCAATTCACGCGTGTTGCCCAAAGCTTTGAATTCACCGCATCGAAACCCACCAATGCCCTACCCCGCATGGTCTTTTGGATATAATCAATATCAGACAAACAATACGCGGTGTAACGAGAACGCATCAGTGCTTCCGGTGTCTCAGGCTGCTGTTTATGATTAAGATAAGGTTCGCAGCAAGTGGCATAATCATTTTTAGAACCACAGGGGCAACCAGTCATTGCGATTAGTTTCATTAACAGCGCCAATCGTTTGTAAGATAAACTGAACTCGTTTTTCTACTGAAACCTTAGGCACATCAATGGTTTTATACTCACAAATTTCATAAGAACTTTTCATCACAAAATTCCCTGCTGTATCAAGCTGCTGGTATTGAAAGCTTACCAACATCCGCGTTTAAGGTAACCTCTTTCCCAATCGGTAATACGCAGCGCCTATCACGATGACTGTAAGGGAACTCTTTAATACACGGTACATTGATTCGCTTGGACCATTCATCAATAATATCATCAACAGTGCCATCACGATCGGGAAAATATTGTGCATCACAACGCTCAAATTGACCCCAGATCAATCCTGCAATGTTGTTAAATACGCCAGCCAACTCAAGTTGAGACAGCATGCTATCAATTTTGTAGGGTTCCGACCAAACCTCTTCAACCAGCAAAATACTGCCTCTGAAATCAGGTTCAAACGGTGTGCCCATCAAGACACTAATGCAACCCAAATTACCACCCACCAACGGCCCTTTCACAATGCCAGATCGCACAGAAATCCCTTCCTCAATATGATAATCCTCGCCTGTCAAACACGCCATCAATGTTTTATCAATCAGTGGATCAATCGGATGACCGTCTAAATCACGAAACACAAATCCAGTACACGAAGCTAATCCTGCTTTTTTTAATAACCCTGCTTGCAGTGCCGTGGTATCACTAAAACCTGTGACCCATTTCGGATGAGCACGGATCACATCGTAATCAAGCAACGGTAAAATACGCTGCGCACCATAACCACCTCCGGTCGCCATAATGGCGTTGACCTCATCGTCATGAAAAAACGCCATCACGTCTTTGGCACGATCGTTATCATCTCCAGCCATAAATCGAGTTGCATCATGTACATGATGCCCCACTTTTGTCTTAAAGCTTTTTTGCTCCAAATAACGCACTCCCAATTCTAAGCGCCCTTCTTGCATGGGGCTGGATGGTGTGACTAATCCAATGGTGTCACTTGGTACTAATGGCGGTGGACATATGATTTTCATAGTTGTTCCTCATACGTTTTATAGACCACACTGATCATATTAAAAAAATTGGCTTCCGCCAGATGAAACGCCTGTACTTGATGATGCATCACAACGCCTAACGTTATTTAGTAAATATCCCTATTTTATCGATGTACCTCCAAATAATCGACATAAACCTAAATATATATTTACACAAAAAATTTACAAGATTCTACAAAATGCAAAAATGTGCAGAATAAATAGTGACTGCCGTCATTTTATGCGTTATTATAAAACCAGTTACACACAGCCTGGCCGATGGAACGGTTCCAGTTATCCATACTATAAGGAGCCGTCATCATGAATATTTTCTCTTATCGCAATCAAACTGCCGCCATTGTTCAAACGGCAATGCCCTATTCATCCATAGATTCCTAACACAACAAACGCTTGGCGTTATTGCACTCTTTTTGTCACGCATACACGCCCTGCTCTACGTACTGAGGAGTCCATGATGAAACAAGAAACCATTAGCCGCTTATTAGAATTAGCCATTGAGGCATTTGCAAACTCAGCCTCACCGGATGCGTTTGCCAAAGCCGCGGCTCATGAAGCCTCTTTTTCAGCAGCCTATGTTTACTGCCCCGAATCAGCAGATGCAGCGGCCTTGACCGCAGCCGTTTCTTTTGTGACAAAGGCCAATGAAGCCACCTTATTTTCAGCAGATATCACCGATGCTGCCATGAAATCATTTGCCATGAAGCGCAATTACCAATCAGCACGTCATGCCTTTAAAGGCGCTAATAAAAATCAGCCCGCAAGGCCTGCATCTGACATCGTATTTTCATCATTACTGAACGCATCCAATGAATCCATTGGTGATACTGAAACTGAAGTCACTCAATCATATCGACACGCATTTGTGCACGATGAAGCAGGTAATGAAAAAGCACGGCGCGCAGCACTGCAGACCTATAGTGATTGCTACACCACCACACGTGCTATCTTTGTCAGAGCAGGCTTTTCCGCCAATAAAATGCAAGACGCAACCGCACGTACAGATGTATTTAAAAGCTTAATGTCTGACCGTTTAAATCAAGAACTAACCTACGATACTTTAAATCCCAGTTTTTTTATCCAAATCATGAATAGCCGCGCCATCACGGTAATTGCCAGTATTTTATTGGTTGCGGGCATTCTTACCATTGCTTGCGGTACGTTTGGCGCTTTAGGACTTCCCTTCATCCCAACCGTTGCAGCAGGCAGCGTGGCTGCTGTTTGTGGGGTTGGGTTATTTGCTAGCGGTTTTTTTGCACATCGCAAATTACAACAAATCGATGTTGCCAATCAGCAATACGAGGACATGATTGTCAATGACGCACACTAATTTTAATTATTTTTAACAGAGGAGATATCAACATGTTTGCAGCAACAGCAGGAGTCACAGCCGCCGCCGCGACATCCGAGGTTTGGGTGCCTGTTCTTATATCAGGTGTCGTCGGTGTCGCAAGCAGTATTGGCGCATTTTTTATTGGACGCGCAGTTAATCAACCCAATAATACCCAAGAAAATTTGAATGAACTACGCACCAAACAAGTCAAACGCGACATCAAAACGCGCCAAGAGGCCAATCATCTCGCCAAAGACACTAAAAGGGATGTCGAAGCGGTAATTGATCAATCGAAGAAACAGCAACGCCAAGTAGAATTACATAATAATAATCTTGGCCAAAAAGTCACAGATGTTGAGGATACAACTAAAAAACTCGATAAAGCCGCCACAGCCCTACGACAAACAACGGTAACCAGTAATGACAACATGACTAAAATCACACAGGAATTAGAACAATTACGAGCAGAACTTAGCACTGTCAATCAGCAATTGCGTCACACTCAAGAACA
>CANJFK010000121.1 GCA_947473535.1 Legionellaceae bacterium
ATCATTTTTCAGCTCATCTTCTTTAACGCCTAATTGTTCAACAACAATTTTACGAACTCGATCTGCTACTGTACTCATAACTTGTATTTCCTCTTCGGTTTATAAAAAAAAAAATTTGTTGGTTAGTTTATTCAATTCTCTAATCCATGTACATACCACCATTCACATGAATTGTTTCACCTGTAATATAGTTTGCATAATCAGACGCCAGAAAAGCAACAACTTCAGCAATATCTTCTGGTTTTCCCAATCGTTTCAACGGGATACGTTTTAACATTTCTTCTTTAACTAAATCAGGTAACGCAGCGGTCATGTCGGTATCAATAAATCCAGGTGCTACAACATTGACCGTGATGCCACGGCTACCCATTTCTTGTGCCAGGGATTTGGAAAAGCCAACAATCCCTGATTTGGCTGCCGTATAATTTACTTGCCCTGCATTACCACTGGCTCCAACAACAGAGCCAATACTGATAATCCGCCCCCAACGAGCACGAAACATGGGTTTGAGACATGCTTTACTTAAACGAAAAACCGCATTTAAGTTTGTTTCAATGACGCTGAACCACTCATCATCTTCCATCCTTAATAATAAATTATCAGCTGTAATGCCAGCATTATTAACCAATATTGAAGGCACTTTGTTTTTATCAGCCAATTGCGCCATTAAATTTTCAATACTACCTTGATCGGTCACATCAAGAATGACACCCTCACCCATCAGACTATTTTGTTGCAACGCAACACTGATCGCATGAGCACCTTGTTCTGTGGTAGCTGTTCCTATAACGTAAGCTCCTTTTTTAGCTAACGTCATAGCGATGGCGCAACCAATACCACGACTTGCGCCAGTTACCAGTGCTATTTTACCTTGTAAATTCGTCATGATTCTACATCTCCTCTCGAAACAGAGCTACAAAATGGTTAATGCAGATTCAAAGCTGGGTAGATCATGAATGCTTATCACGTCCATCGTCTTATCGATTCGTTTAACCAAACCAGTCAAGACCTTACCAGGCCCACACTCGACAACCAACTCAACACCGTCTTTTTTCATCAATTGAATCGTCTCAACCCAACGTACAGGTCGATACAACTGCTCTTTTAATAATGTTCTGATTTGATCTACCGATTTATAAATGCTGAGATCAACATTACTTATAACAGGCAGCTCGGGAACATTGAATTTGGTGTGCAACAACGTATCCGCAAATAAATCCGCTGCTTGCGTTAATAATTTACAGTGACAAGGGACGCTAACTGGCAAAACTTTTGCCAGCCGTGCATCCATCTCTTCAGCAAGTATGATCGCTTGTTTTACAGAATCGGTATGTCCAGCGATCACGACCTGTCCGATTGCGTTATAGTTTGCTGGTGAAACGTACTGAGCACTCGTACTTACTTGCTCACAAATTTTTCTAACTTGTTCGTCTGACAAGCCAACAATAGCAGCCATTGAGCCAGCACCCAACGGTACCGTCTCTAGCATAAATTGCCCTCGCTTGGCGACCAATTCAGCAGCGTCAGGCAAACTAATTGACCCTGCGCAAACTAACGCCGCATACTCGCCAAGACTATGCCCTGCCATTATTTTTGCACGAACGGCCACTGTTTGCTTTAATAGGGTATACACAGCCACATCGGCCGTTAACATTGCAACTTGCGTATGCATTGTTTGATTAAGCATGGCCTCCGGGCCATGTTGAACCAAGTGCCAAACATCGTAGCCCAGACGCTCAGAAACAGTTGCGAATAATTCGGTAATGAGTGGGTATTGATTTGCCAAGGAACTCAACATACCAACTGACTGGGAACCTTGTCCTGGAAAAACAAACGCTGTAATTGACATGACGTTAATCCTAAAGCAATAAACCTTGATTGATAAAATCAGTTATTTGATTCCGAACCAAATCAACCACATTATTTTTAACTTGCAAAATAGCGTCTTCAATTGCGAATAGAAACGCTCTTTCACTGGCACCACCGTGACTTTTAACGACGATACCATTTAAACCTAATAAGCTTGCGCCATTATAACGATCAGGATCCATGCGCTTTTTCAAATGAGCGAGAGCGGGACGTGCCATTAATCCAACGACCATAGCCCACCAATTCTGTCTGAATGACTCTTTAAGAACAGAAATCATCAACTTGGCCAAGCCTTCGCTCGCCTTAATGGCGACATTACCGACAAAACCATCACAGACAACCAAATCGACATCACCTGAATAAAAGTGATCACCTTCAACGTACCCCACATAATTCATAAGAGAGCATTCGGTGAGCATGTGCGCTGTGCGCTTTACTTGATCATTGCCTTTAATTTCCTCGACGCCAATATTTAATATGGCAATTTTTGGATTTGGCTTATGATCTAATGCCTGAATTAGCGCGGATCCCATGACAGCAAATTGAAATAAATGCTCAGCACATGAATCAACATTAGCCCCAAGATCAATCACACGTGTACGGCCATGCGCCGTTGGTAATTCAGCAATAATTGCAGGCCGGTCAATACCTGGCAACGTTTTTAGCACAAAACGCGCAGTAGCCATTAATGCGCCTGTATTACCAGCACTTACACAAGCGCCAGCTTTGCCCTCTTTGACCAAATTAATCGCGACGCGCATTGATGAGTCTTTTTTGTTACGCAATGCGTGTGAAGGCAAATCGTCCATTTTAACGACTTCCGACGCGTGTACGATTGAAAACTGACTATTTGTGGATGCGCCATTTTTTTTAAGATGCGAAACGACTTGCTCTTGATCGCCAACCAATATTAGCTTCAAATTGGGATTGGCTCTCGCAGCGCGCACGCAGGCTGGAATCACAACACTTAAGCCATGATCCCCGCCCATTGCATCAATGGCAATGGTGATGGTGTTCAATGATTTTACTCTTGATCTTCGTAAACGGTGCCTGTATCAATTACTTTGCGGCCATCATGCGTATAACCATCTGGTGTAACGTGGTGACGCAAATGTGTTTCACCTGTTGTTGCATTCACAGAAAGGGTCGGTTTGGTCAATGAATCGTGCGACCTACGCATATCACGTTTTGATCGTGATTTTTTATTTTGTTGTACTGCCATTGTATTACTCCTAAACAATTTGTTTTTGTAAGATCGGAATTTTACCGAGTTTTTGTCTGCAATCCAAGTGTTATACACATAAATTATGCTTTTTTACTAATTAATTGACTTATCTCACGATCGCAATCAGCATAATCAGGGTGTTTCTCAGGTGAAAACAAATACAACTCATCTGCTAAAACGTCGGTTAAGTCAATTTCATGGTCGGGAGCGACAATGCATTCAAAACGCTCCATTAAGCGTTCAGCCATTATATCATCTGAACACACCGCTAGTTTGGTTTGATTACTATAAGCATGTTGAAACTGCCCTAAACATCGTTGACAGGTAATAACAAGCTCACTTCGCACCTCAAGTGTCACCAGAAAATAATCGGTAAGCGCCTCAACATGAAAATCACACGTTAATTCGCATGGTGAACTAATACGCTCAGGCAAGCGTTTCTGCACGTTAACAACAACATGCTGCTGCCCTGCTTGTTTTGCATACGTTTTCAAGCAAATATTCATAAAGTATAAAAAGGCCTTTACGAAAAAAAAACGGATAGTATCATGAATATTCGCACACAACAAAAGTTAGTTACAAATTGTAACAACGACAGCTATAGCGTAACATATCAATTTTTATACATATTGAACGTCATAATGAAAACGAAAGTTATTGTAGGCATGTCAGGCGGCGTGGACTCGTCAGTTGCCGCTTATTTATTACGCGAACAAGGCTACCAGGTCGAAGGCTTGTTCATGAAAAACTGGGAACAAGACGATAAGGACGGCTATTGTGCTGCCGCTCAAGATTTAGCGGATGCACAAGCTGTCTGCGACCAACTGGGTATACCATTACACAGTGTCAATTTTGCCGAACAATATTGGGATCATGTTTTTAGCCATTTTCTCAGCGAATATGAACAAGCACGTACTCCAAATCCTGATGTATTATGCAATAAAGAAATTAAATTCAAAGCATTTCTCAATCATGCCCTTCGTTTAGGAGCAGATTTTATTGCGACGGGCCATTATGCCAGAGTACAATCCAATGATGGCGTAGGCACTTTATTCAAAGCAAAAGATAGGGATAAAGATCAAACTTATTTCTTGCATGCAGTAGAACCTAGTGCATTAGCAAAAACATTATTTCCAATTGGTGACTATCTTAAACCACAGGTGAGAGCCATGGCTTTGGAATTAGGGCTCGCTACTCACGCTAAAAAAGATTCCACTGGCATCTGTTTTATTGGCGAAAAGCGCTTCAAATCGTTTCTTAATGAATTCATGCTGGCACAGCCAGGCAATATAAAAAACACAATGAATGAAGTAGTTGGACGCCATGATGGGTTAATGTTCTATACACTGGGTCAACGCCAAGGTTTGAGGATCGGCGGCACGCAGCAAGGTAGTGAAGAGCCTTGGTATGTCGTCGATAAAGATACAACGACGAATACATTGATAGTTGCTCAAGGCAACCATCACCCCATGCTCTATTCTCAGGGACTCATTTGTGGACCTATTCATTGGCTAATTCAATGCAATGAAAATGAGTTGCCACGCACGTGTTACGCAAAAACGCGGTACCGACAAGCAGAATTTGCGTGTGTCATATCACCACCGGATAATAATCAACATTATATTATGTTTTCAAGCCCCGAACGGGCCGTCACGCCGGGACAATACATTGTGTTTTATGATAAAAATCAGTGCTTGGGTGGTGCGGTAATCGAACAAATTATTCGCTAGTCGTGTATACTTAGGTGAAACACAAACTATATGGAGTAATTATGTCCGCCATTAATGCCGCACCTACTGAAGTTTTCGTATCGCCTGCTACAATCGAAACGATGTCGATGTCCGTCAGTGCAGCAGACAAAGTTGCATCATTGATTCGTGAAGAGGAAAACCCAAAACTAAACCTACGGGTTTACATTACGGGTGGCGGCTGTTCAGGATTCCAATATGGCTTTACCTTTGATGAAATCATTCAACCAGATGATATTGTGATTAAGCAAACATGCTCTGATCAACAGTCATCCGTAAAATTATTGGTTGA
>CANJFK010000122.1 GCA_947473535.1 Legionellaceae bacterium
GTACTGAATCCCTAACCGTTTAAACTGCGCTCGTAATGCAGCAATACGCTGTTCACAATGAAATTGATATTCAAATCTGACCGCATCGAGCGATGTGTCCAGCAACAGCATCTGTCGACCATCGGTGATAGCATATTGTTGCGGTTTTGGTGGCGCTAGTTCTAAAGGATCACAAACGTGGTAAGCCAAAACATCATTATGACTACATAAACGGCTCAAATACTGCTCACTATCTGCATCCAGATTATAAAAATCACTCACCAGCACCAAAATACTGCCTGGTTTTGCAACGCGCCGTAAGCGCAGCAACGCATGACTTAACGATCGAGCCTCCGCTCCTTGCGTTTCATATTGACGTGTATATCGACTTAACGCGGCCAAGAAGGGCAGAACGCCGGCCTGTCTGCTTCGAGGAACGCATTCATTATGCGTCAGCGCAGAAAAAAGCAAACCGCCAACGCGATCACCTTGTTTAGCCGCGGTCCATGCGAGCACTGCAGAAAGGCGGGCAGCAACGACCGATTTAAACGCTATGCGAGTACCAAAATACATGGATGGGTTAAAATCAGTCAGAATAACGACGGGCCTTTCGCGCTCTTCTTGGTATACTTTAACGTGGGGTCGCCCGGTGCGTGCTGTAACTCGCCATTCCATGTGCCTGATTTCATCACCCGCTTGATAGTTGCGGGCTTCGGAAAAATCCATCCCCCGGCCACGCATCTTCGAGCGGTGGTTACCCGCACGAACAGCATACCCTTCAGGAAGATAACGAACCGTTTGTGCACAACGCTGCAACGCAATTAAATCAGTCAGTTCAGCAATTACGCCATCAGTCATGGTAAAAGGACCTTAGGAAGTTATTATGGCCGCGATCCTAAGGAAGAGCGACCTGGCGCAGTAATTCATCAATAAAATCATCACTACTAACCCCTTCCGCTTCTGCTTCAAACGTTAATAAAATTCGATGACGTAATACATCATGAGCAATGACATGAATATCTTCAGGTGTCACGTAGTCACGACCAGCAAGCCACGCATGTGCTTTTGAGCAACGATCCAGCGCGATCGTTGCTCGAGGACTGGCGCCAAAACGCAACCAACGAGCAAGTTCCTCACTGTAAATATCCGGTTTGCGGGTTGCTACCACTAATTGAACCACATAATTTTCTAGCGCTTCACTCGTATGGACATTAAGCACCTCTTGACGCGCTTGAAAGAGTGTTCGTTGCGATAAGTGGGGGATTGCTGTTGAATCAGTGTCGTTGTTTCCATTGACAGCACGCGCTTCACGCCGCGCTAGCGCAAGAATATCACGCTCAACCAGTGCATCTGGGTAACCAATTTTCACATACATTAAAAAACGATCAAGCTGTGCTTCGGGCAAAGGATAGGTGCCTTCCTGCTCAATTGGATTTTGAGTCGCCATAACCAAAAACAACTCGGGCAGCGGATAGGTTTTACTGCCGATAGTAACCTGGCGTTCAGCCATTGCTTCCAGTAGCGCTGATTGCACCTTGGCCGGCGCGCGATTAATTTCATCAGCCAAAACCATGTTGTGAAAAATAGGGCCTGGCAGAAAAACAAATGAGCCATCTTCTGGGTGATAAACATCCGTACCGGTTAAATCGCCCGGGAGTAAATCCGGGGTAAACTGAATACGATGAAATTTCCCTTCAACCCCAGCGGACAATTCTTTAACTGCGCGCGTTTTTGCCAGACCTGGAGCACCTTCAACCAGCAAATGACCATCCGCAAGCAATGCAATCAACAAGCGCGAAACCAAGCCTGCTTGGCCAAGAATGCGCGAATTAAGATAATCTCTTAACTGCAAAACGTGTTGTTGCACCGTCTGCGTGGAAGAAAATTCAACTTGATCCATGCTTCTCACCCTGTATTAATAATCCTAAACAATCTCAATATTATCTGCTTGCGGCCCTTTTTTCCCTTGCACAACATTAAATCTTACGGCGACACCATCTTGCAGGGCTTTAAAATCATTCGGTTTCGTTGCTGCTGCATGAAAAAAATATTCATTATCATTTGCCACAATAAATCCAAATCGTTTTTTTCTATCAAAAAATTTGATTGTACCGGATAATTTTTCTTTCCCATGAGAAGGAGAAAATATACGTTTAACTTTTTGTATAATCTTTTTTATACTCATCAAGTAATTCCTGTCAATTTTGTGTGGGCTTTCGTTATGCTTCGTATAGGTCTGCAAATACTTACCGTATTCGAACGATTTACTATGCGAATTATACAACGGTGTAAGATTAACATTATCTAGGGCTCTTTCACAGGGGGAATATCCGAGAGTTGCGCCGATAACACTGTTAATCTCGCTTCATCCAACCCTGTTAACGGTAAAGTAGCAAGACCTGCCGCGCGATATAACGCACTAATGCAGGGAGACTTAATCGCTTGTAAATGATTAATAATTGTATTCAGATCCCCCCTTGCCAGTGGCCCAGTCAATGCTTGCGATGCATGTGTGGTTTGTTGCAAATTATCAAGGCTGCTCGACATCATGCGCAACACCATGGGTTGTGCCTGTTGTTCAGTCAATCCAGCGTCGACCAATAACCCCACAGCACATCCAGCCAGCGTGACGACATAATTGGATGCCATCACGGCGGCGGCATGATATACGCTTTTTTTGGTAGCATGCATTGGCACGACTTGCGCACCCATTTGAGTGAAGCAAGTCGTCAGCCACTGCACAGCGTCATCGTCCCCTTCAACGACACAATCACAATCCTGAAACGCATTGGATCTCAAATTTTGCGCTCGGAACGCCCTAAGTGGATGAATGCTGGCCGTTAAACAACCCTGATCTTGCAAAGGCTTTAAAACATCAGAACCATATACACCACTGCAATGCACCACGATACTGCCTGGAGAAATTAATTGGGTTGCGGCTAGTGCCAACGCGATGGATGCAATGTGATCATCGGGCGCGGTAATAAAGGTCAGCGGAACCTCTGGCAAAGCAGTTAAATCAGCAACAGCAAGGCCTGATCCCACCTCGTTTACTGCCGCCATCGCACTTTGTAAGCTACGATTGCACAGTGCAATTAATTGACCGCTTTCGCTGTGCAGCAAAGATAATGCCAAATTTTTTCCTAAGCGGCCTGCGCCAATGATATTAAATCTCATTATAATGAGCCATCAGGTTATAGACTTCTCGCAGATTATACACCTTAAACCCAAAAAAGGCAGATCACAACTATTTCACGCCAGGGCAACCGCGTCTTATGCCCAAATTTTAGTCGCATTATCCGAGCCCCGACCGTTAGGGAGCGTTCACGAAAGCTCATCCTTGACTTGCCGCTTCGTGAACGCTCCCTAACGGTCGCGGATCGAGCAGATTGACCTCATGTCAAACCAAAAATTAAGATGCATTTGCCCTGTATTTCACGCACAGGGCCGCCGTGAATATCTGTTATTTTTATGTATGAATATACACGTACGCGCTCGCTCCTATGCCTAGTGGAAAATGCACAGGATCATAATCAATAATTTTAATTTGTACTGGAAAGCGCTGTGGCAATAAAAACCAGTTATTTTCACTGTTCGTCACAATTTGTTCCTGACTTCGGTGATCCGTTACTTGGCGACTTGCTGCCCAATTTCGGGAGGTGACGATACCATGATAAACGCGTGATCCAAAATACATGCGGGTGTAAATAGTCACGCAATTCCCCTCATGAACAAAGCGTAAATCCGTTTCATTGAAATTAGCTTGAATAAACATACTCTCCGTATCAACAAACGAAAAAATAGGTTTACGAATGTCAATTGGTGTGCCCAAAGAAACAAACATATTTTGAACAATACCGTTGTTTTTAGCATAAACAGTTGTTTCATCTAAATTGACCTTTGCGTTTTCCATGACAGCAGTTAATGCGTTAATGCTCATTCGCTCAACAATGATAGCCTGACGATTAATTTCCAATTCTTTTTTTAACGCATTTAATGTGCCTAAAGCAGCATTTTTTTCATGCGATAAATTTTTTGTCCTGATTTCGGAGACAGCGTGTTCACGTAATGCTGATGCATAACGTTGATAGTCAAAATCAAGTTTATTGTAGATGGATTGTTGCGACTGAATCAGATGTTGTGTTTTTTCAACTTGTTTTAATCGTGTTATTAATCGAGCATCGGCAGCCCCAACGTCACTGACCGCTTTTGTGTAGGCGAGCTCGTAAGGTTTTTTGAATACAGTAAACAAGGGTTGCCCTTTTTTGACATAGTCTGCATTTTTAATATAGATAGTAGTAATATAGCCCGTTACATTGGCGGCAACTGGCCTAATGTTGGCCACAACAAATGCATTATTAGTGAGTGGAAAATGATACGAAAAGTTATAAAAAAGAATTAATCCCGTTATAAAAATAGCCAATGATACGGGGAGTTTATGCTTTACTGTCATGAGGCCGCCCTTTCCATGTATTGCTAATTCGCACAATATGTTTGATGTTTTCAGCGAACAATGCCAATTCATGATGAATATCCGTCAAAATAACCTGGAGCGTATCATCCTGTATCTGATCCTCGAGGGGCTCAGGGAGATCATGAGTTGTCCGTTCTGAAAGTGCTTGCTGCACGCCTTGCATGGCAATGAGAAGCTGACGCAGATTCTCGCACACCCAAGGATTCACCCGAATCTCATCTGTTGTCAAATAGCATATAAATACACTCATCAAACGAAAAATATGCCTGATATGTTGCATAGCAGATAAATGATATTGAACAAAATCAGGTGTTTTTCGAGTTTCTATTTTTGCTTCGCTAATGAGACGATTAAATGTATTGAAATCAGTTAGGAGGCGATGTTCATGTTCTAAATACTCTTGCTTCATGGTATCGAGTGATTTGATTGGATCTAAATAGCTGATTAACATACTTGATAATTGCTTTATAAACTTGGCCTGCATGTCCGTTATCGCCGATTCAACAGTGAAGTGCAACAGAGTTGCTAAAGTGATGGGGCCGGAAAATTGATCCCAAGGTAATTGTAGTTTTTTTTGTCAGTATAACTGACTCAGTTTTGTTTTTGCAATAATCTGACTGAAAATATTTCTGTATGGTCAA
>CANJFK010000123.1 GCA_947473535.1 Legionellaceae bacterium
ATCTTTAAGCGGCACGTATTTTCCAGGTGAACCCGTAAATACTTCAGCAACGAAGAACGGCTGTGACAAGAATCGCTGAATTTTTCGCGCTCGTGTAACAACACGTTTGTCGTCTTCCGATAACTCGTCCATCCCAAGAATTGCGATAATATCTTTCAATTCTTTATAACGTTGCAATGTTTGTTGAACGCGACGCGCTGTATCGTAATGTTCTTGGCCGACAATTAATGGATCTAATTGACGAGACGTTGAATCCAATGGGTCAACCGCTGGGTAAATACCTAATTCAGCAATTTGCCGTGACAATACAACAGTCGCATCCAAATGCGCAAACGTTGTGGCAGGCGACGGATCAGTCAAGTCATCCGCTGGTACATAGACGGCCTGAATCGATGTAATAGAACCCGTTTTTGTCGATGTGATTCGCTCTTGCAGCATACCCATCTCTTCAGCCAACGTAGGTTGATAACCTACAGCCGATGGCATACGTCCCAATAATGCTGAGACTTCCACGCCAGCCAATGTGTAACGATAAATATTATCGATAAACAACAAAACGTCTCTGCCTTCATCACGGAATTTCTCAGCCATGGTCAACCCAGTCAACGCAACGCGTAAACGGTTACCTGGTGGCTCATTCATTTGGCCATAAACCAGTGACACTTTATCTAGAACATTAGAGTCTTTCATTTCATGGTAGAAGTCATTGCCTTCACGTGTACGCTCACCAACCCCAGCAAAGACGGAGTAACCGCTGTGTTCAATCGCGATATTACGGATCAATTCCATCATGTTTACTGTTTTACCAACACCAGCACCACCGAACAGACCTACTTTACCACCTTTCGCAAACGGGCAAAGTAAATCGATAACTTTAATCCCCGTTTCAAGTAATTCCTGGCTGCCCGCTTGATCTTCATAGTTGGGTGCTTTACGATGAATTGACCAGTGCTCTTCAGCACCAATCGGGCCTGCATCATCGATGGGGCGCCCTAGCACGTCCATGATGCGACCTAATGTTTTAATACCAACAGGGACTTGAATCGGCTTGCCTGTGTTCTGTGTTTTCACGCCACGACGTAAGCCGTCGGTTGTGCCCATCGCAATCGTACGGACAACGCCGTCACCTAATTGTTGTTGAACCTCAAAAACCAGTTCACCATCAACTATTTTTAACGCATCGTTAATTTTCGGTACGTTATCACGTGGAAATTCCACGTCGACGACCGGACCAATTACTTGAACAACTGTTCCTACGCTCATTATTTACCCTCTTATAAAGCGGCTGCACCGCCGACAATTTCCGCTAATTCTTGTGTGATCGCGGCTTGTCGGGCTTTGTTATAAGCCAATTGAAATTCTTTAATCAAATCACCCGCATTATCGGTTGCACTTTTCATGGCGATCATTTTGGCCGCCTGTTCGCAGGCAATATTCTCAACCACGCCTTGATATACTTGCAACTCAATATAACGCTCTAATAATTCATCGAGCAATTCTTTCGCATCAGGTTCATAAATATAATCCCAGTGATGCCCCAGCGTTCTACTGTCTTCTTCTGCCGTTGGCAGCGGCAACAACTGTTTAATACTTGGTTTCTGAGTCATTGTATTAACGAATTCGTTCGACACAATATGCAGCGCATCAATTTCGCCCTGATAAAATGCATCCAACATCACTTTAACAACGCCAATCAAGTCTTTAATTCCCGGCGCATCGCCTAATTGATCCACCGATGCGATCACGCGCCCGCCGACCCGCTTAAAGAACGCTTGTCCTTTACGACCAATGATACATAGGTCGACCTCTTTCCCGGCCGTTTCCCATTCTCGAGTCGCACGAATGGTTTCCCGCAGTAAATTCGCGTTCAAACCACCACATAAGCCACGATCAGACGTCACAACAATCACGCCAACGCGATTAATCTCACGAATACTCATAAACGGGTGGCGATATTCAGATTTTGCACGTGCAATATGTTTGACTACATCATAAATTTTACTGGCATACGGTTTCGATGCACGCATTCTTTCTTGCGTTTTGCGCATCTTGCTTGCCGCAACCATTTCCATCGCAGATGTAATTTTTTGCGTGTTTTTAATACTCGCAATTTTTGAACGGATCTCTTTCGCTCCAGCCATAATCGCCTCTACCAACTGCCGGTTCGTTTAAATTCCTCAACGGCGGCTTTTAATTGCGATTCAATCGCATCATCATAAGCGCCCGTTTCGTTAATCTTATGCATCAGCGCGGAGTATGAACTGTGCATATAGCTTTGTAGCGCTGCTTCAAACGCGCCCACTTCGGCAACAGGTACATCATCCAGATAACCTTTATCAACAACATACAATGACAAGCCCATTTCAGCGACTGAAAATGGCGCGTATTGCTTTTGTTTCATCAATTCAGTAATCCGCTGACCACGTTCAAGCTGTTTTCGCGTCACATCATCTAAATCAGATGCAAATTGCGAAAAGGCTTCCAACTCACGGAACTGTGCAAGCGCTAAACGTGTTCCACCACCCAATTTCTTCATAATCTTAGTTTGTGCAGCACCGCCGACTCGCGAAACAGATAACCCAGAATTGATTGCTGGACGAACGCCTGAGTTAAATAAATCAACATCAAGGAAAATTTGTCCGTCAGTAATTGAGATCACATTGGTTGGTACAAATGCAGATACGTCACCCGCTTGCGTTTCGATAATCGGCAGGGCAGTTAACGATCCTGTTTTCCCTTGTACTTCACCATTGGTTAATCGTGCAACTTCATCTGCATTAATCCGCGCAGCGCGTTCCAATAAACGTGAATGCAAATAGAAGATGTCGCCAGGGTACGCTTCTCGGCCAGGCGGACGACGTAGCAACAATGAAATCTGTCGATAGGCCCACGCTTGTTTCGTTAAATCATCATAGACTATCAGCGCATCTTCACCGCGCTCCATGAAATACTCACCCATGGTACAACCAGAATAAGGCGCAATGAACTGCATCGCGGCTGAATCCGCAGCACCGGCAACCACAACGATGGTATGCTCCAGGGCACCATGCTCTTCTAATTTACGAACAAGTGCTGCAACAGATGATGCTTTCTGACCAATGGCAACATAGACGCATTTAACGCCCGTGCCTTTTTGGTTAATAATGGCATCAATCGCAATGGCTGTTTTACCGGTTTGGCGGTCACCAATAATTAATTCACGTTGACCACGCCCAACGGGGATCATCGCATCGACTGCTTTCAAGCCTGTTTGCACTGGTTGATCAACTGATTTTCGAGCAATAACACCAGGGGCTACTTTTTCAATGGGTGATGATTTTTCAGCATCAATTGGACCTTTACCATCAATCGGGTTACCTAACGCATCGACCACACGGCCTAACAAGTTTCTGCCAACCGGCACTTCAAGAATACGGCCAGTGCATTTACCCTTTTGACCTTCAGAAAGACTCGTCGCATCACCAAGAATTACCGCACCAACGGAGTCACGCTCCAAGTTAAGTGCCAATCCGTAAATATCGCCGGGAAACTTAATCATTTCACCTTGCATAACGTGATCCAAGCCGTGTAGACGAACGATGCCATCTTTTAAACTGACAATCGTACCTTCATCACTCGCTTCAGATGCAACATTAAATTGTTCTATTTTTTTTCTGATTAATTCGCTGATTTCAGATGGATTTAACGCTATTTGTTCTGACATGGAATTTATCCTCTAAATTATGCGGCCAAATCGGTGCCTAGTTTAATTAATTTACCTCGCACCGAGCCATCGATGACTAAATCTCCCGCACGAATAACGGCACCACCAAGCAATGACTTATCAATACTCACTTCGAGCGTGACTTGGCGCTGCAAACGGTGACTTAAACGTTCGATTAATTGCTGGTGCTGTTGACTGGTCAATGCCGCAAAACTCGTCACACCAACCGTCAATGTTTTTTCCTGCTCGGCGCGTAGCACTTCAAATTGAGCACAAACATCCGGCAATAAAAGCAGCCGTTTGTTAGCTGCCAACAAACTAATCAGGTTGTCTATCGACGATAAGTCCGTGGCTTGCTTTAAATGCGTGAAAATAGCCATAACGAGCTGTTTTTGCAATTCGGCCGTGGTTGCTGGATTGCCAATAAACTGCTGGGCATCAGAATTTAGGACTACTTGCGCCAAATCATGAAGAATGGTCGACCATTCGGGCAACAGTTTAGTAGCAAGTGCATGCTGAAAAAGTGCTTTAGCGTAAGGTCTGGCGATTGTCGTATTATCTGACATGTCAAATCTCTTCAATCAGGTTGTCTAGTAACGAATGATTTACTTTTGCATCAATTTCATGCTTCAAAATCTTTTCGGCACCGGCAACCGCCAAGGTCGCCACTTGTTTACGCAAGACATCTTTGGCGCGGTTCACTTCCTGAGAAATATGCTCACTCGCGACTTTAGCCAGTTGTTGTGCTTCTTGACGAGCGTCATCTTTGGCTTCTTCAATGATCAGTGCTGCACGCCGATTCGCTTTATCTATCACTTCAGATGCGTGAACCTTCGCTTGTTTCATCTCATCTTTTACACGGTGCTGTGCCAATTCTAGCTCTCTACGTCCGCGCTCAGCGGCCGCCAAGCCATCCGCAATTTTCTGTTGCCGTTCGTCTAATGCCTTCACCAACGGAGGCCAAACAAACTTCATGGTGAACCACACAAAGGTGCCAAACACGAGCATTTGGACGACGAGTGTTAAATTGATTTCCAAAGTCATTTCTCCTGGAACAATTAGGGCGCGGGTGCGCCCTAAGGATCACGCCTTAATTGGACGTGTGCCGAACGCGACCCTTCGTGCGTGTTATCAAGAACCCAAGTTACTTGTGAACGGGTTTGCGAAGGTAAAGAATAACGCGATACCTACACCAATCATTGTTACCGCATCGAGCAAACCCGCAACGATAAACATTTTAACCTGAAGCATCGGCACCATTTCAGGCTGACGAGCTGCGCCTTCAAGGAATTTTCCGCCCAACAATCCAAAACCAATCGCCGTTCCCAACGCACCTAAACCAATCAACAAAGCGACGGCAATAACAGTCATGCCCTGTA
>CANJFK010000124.1 GCA_947473535.1 Legionellaceae bacterium
CATTTATTTCTTTGAACTTATCTAAGTCAAGAAATAGAAGCGCTATAGGTTTACCTGAACGTTTGGAATTTTTAAGTGCCTGGTCCAGTTTTTGATTGAACATAAGTCGATTAGCTAAGCCAGTTAATAAATCATAATTTGCATTGTGCCAGATTTGTGATTCTTTGAAAGATGTGTAGGTAGTTATCGACTCAGCAAGTGCTTGATCTATGGATTCATTAAAACGAACCATATCATAAGGTTCGGATAATGGTATTTTCCTACTTGAATCGGTAGCTAATTTAATTACGCTTGCGCGTAGCGCTCGGAACTCTGATATTACATTATTTATATCGAAGCCTTCTTCCATGCGTGCCTGACCATGCTCCTCAGCTGGGGTGTCGTTTTTATTATTTTTTATGGATAGTCCTTTGGATTTTTTTACTTGTTCCAATTTGGACTGCGGGGTATCAAGGTCTTTCACGATGTGTAACAGCATTTCTTTGGCATGGTCACGCAGGCCTTTTCTGTCCAATCCTTTGCCGAAATTCGGAATGGTTTTGGCAAAAGACGTCCATTCCTGAAGAATAGGCTCCATATTGACTAGTATAAATTTAGACAGCTTCATGCTTTTCTCCAAATTTCATCATAGGTTTTGATGAGAAAGTCTTTTTCATATTGGCTCGCAAGTACGCATATTTTTAATTTTAGACTGTTTGATATCGTTACACTTTCAATGTACATTGATATTCCTAGTAATAGTTGCGTTTCAACTAAATAATCTTTATAAAGCCTGTTTTATTTTTCCATTACCACTACGTTTTTACTTGAATTAATGGCTGTTAGTTTTTTGTTTTCTATAAGTATAGATGCATTAATTGATGCCAGCTTTGTTAAATCTAAATTTAGCTGCCGTATCTCACCACTTCTCTTTATTATTAATGACAATTGGTATAGACCAAGCAACCTTTTCGCTTCTGCCATAATTTTCAAATCCAAGTAAATCTACAAGTAGAAAATAAACTAAATAATGTTCAGGTAGATTTTTGCCAGAATCTGTTCGTTTAATTTTTGAGAAAAAATCTTTGGGAGCAGGTGAATCATCATTTGCAGGAAGAATTGGACTAATCACTTTATATATGTATGTCTTAAATATATGTATGTCTTAAATTTTTCCAAATCTTGAGGAAATGTGTATTTTGACATTTTTGTTAAGTGTACCCCAAAGTGTACCCAGAGAACCTACGATGAAATTTGAATTTTACTAGAAGCCATACAGGATATGGCTCCCCGGGACGGGCTCGAACCGCCGACCTAATGATTAACAGTCATCCGCTCTACCGACTGAGCTACCGGGGAATCAGTCGGGATGTTAAATGGATTCTGGTGTTAGGTCAAGCGTATCGTTAAAAAATTTGAGCGCGTTCACATAACGCGCTCAAATTTAGCCTTATTGTTGGGCAAATCGTTCTAATCTATCCAATGCATCGCATAACGTATCCATGCTCGCGGCAAATGATATGCGAATACAGCCTTCGCTGCCAAAGGCGGATCCAGGGACTAAGGCGACGCCTACGTCTTGTAACAAACGCTCGGCAAACTCAATGTCGTTCGCGAAACCACGGCGCTCTATAATCGCTTGTACGTTGGGGAAAATATAGAATGTCCCATCGGCGGGAATCACCTCGATGCCTGGCATGTCATTGAGGCGTTGCACTACATAATCATGGCGCTCGCGGAACGCCTTAACCATCATACGTATTGATTCATCGCCTCCATTCAAGGCAGCAACCGCGGCTTTTTGAGCGATGGAGCAAGGGTTCGATGTTGACTGCGATTGCACTGTTTTCATTGCATTGATCAAAAACGCAGGCCCGCCTGCATAACCAATTCGCCATCCAGTCATTGCATAGGCTTTGGATACGCCATTTAAAACAATGGTGCGCGGGTACAAGTCAGGGCAAGCATCTAAAATATTAACGAACGGTTGTGACCAAAGAATATGTTCATACATATCGTCCGTGGCAATAAATACCTGGGGGTGTTGCTCTAAAACATCGCCCAAGGCTTTTAATTCGGCAAATGTGTATGCAATACCGGAGGGATTTGATGGGCTGTTGATGAATAAAAGTTTCGTCTTGGGTGTGATTGCAGCAGCGAGTTGTTCTGCCGTAATTTTATAACGTGCCGCCGATGTGGTCGGTATGATGACGGGGGTGCCCTCTGCTAATAAAACCATGTCCGGGTATGAAACCCAAAAAGGCGCAGGGATCAATACTTCGTCGCCTGCATTCAGGAGGGCTTGGCATAAATTATAGCAACTCTGCTTGCCACCAACAGACACTAATATTTGATTCAGCTGATAATCCAACCCATTATCACGTTTAAATTTAGCGATAATGGCCTGTTTTAACTCGGGAATTCCATCAACAGCGGTGTATTTCGTAAATCCCGCATTAATTGCTGCAATACCAGCTTCTTTGATAGGTTGAGGCGTATCAAAATCAGGTTCCCCTGTACCTAGCCCAACGACATCAATGCCTTTTGCACGCATTTGTGCGGCTTTTTCCGCCACGACCAGCGTGGGTGATGATTTAACTTTCTGTACACGATTTGCCAACACAATATTCATTATGAAGCTCCTATGATATAATTAATCTGTATGAAAAACACATTCAAAATTCATTCTAATTTCTCGCCGGCTGGTGACCAGCCCGCAGCAATTGCGTCATTAATTGCTGGCGTTGAATCTGGTTTAGCCAATCAAACACTCCTCGGCGTAACAGGCTCGGGTAAAACGTACACGATTGCACAGGTGATTCAGGCAGTAAAAAGACCAACCCTTATTATGGCGCCGAATAAAACCCTGGCGGCACAATTATATGGCGAATTTAAAGCATTCTTCCCCGATAACGCAGTGGAGTATTTCGTATCTTACTACGATTATTACCAACCAGAAGCCTATGTTCCTGCATCAGATACGTTCATCGAAAAAGATGCGTCAATCAATGAACACATTGAACAAATGCGTTTATCAGCAACCAAAGCATTGATTGAGCGCAAAGACGCCATTATTGTGGCGACGGTGTCAGCAATCTATGGATTGGGGGATCCCGATTCTTATCTCCGTATGGTATTACATCTATCACGTGGAGAACAATGCGAGCAACGTAAAATTTTAAAGCGGCTTGCTGAAATGCAATACATTCGCAGCCCTCAAACGTTAGCGCGTGGACAATTTCGGGCGCATGGGGACGTGATTGATATTTTTCCAGCCGACTCTGAAAAAAATGCAATCCGTATTGAGTTGTTTGATGATGAAGTAGTGAACCTGGCATCCTTTGATCCATTAACAGGCGAACTACTGCAACGCTTACCGCGCGTGACTATTTTTCCAAAAACACACTATGTGACACCTCGCGAACGCATACTGCAGACGATTGATTGGGTTAAAGAGGAGTTACAGCAACGACTCACCGAATTCGAAACGCAGCACAAATTGCTAGAAGCCCAGCGCTTACAACAACGAACTTGTTTTGATATCGAAATGATGCTTGAGCTTGGCTATTGCTCTGGTATTGAAAATTATTCACGCTATTTATCGGGGCGTAACGTCGATGAAGCGCCGCCCACGTTATTTGATTACCTGCCCCCTGAAGCCCTATTAATCATTGACGAATCGCATGTCACCATTCCTCAAATAGGCGGCATGTACCGCGGCGACCGGGCGCGCAAAGAAACATTAGTTAATTATGGCTTTAGACTTCCTTCGGCATTAGATAACCGCCCAATGCGGTTTGAGGAATTCGTTTTACGCTCACCCCAAACAATTTATGTATCAGCAACCCCAGGGCCGTATGAACAAGAGCACTCGGATAATATTGCAGAGCAAGTCGTGCGACCCACGGGGTTAATTGATCCCCCTGTGATTATACGGCCAGTGGTCAATCAAATTGATGATTTGTTGTCGGAAATACATCAAGTAGCCGCCATTGGCGAGCGAATATTAGTGACCACGTTAACCAAGCGAATGGCAGAAGATTTAACGGAATACTTGCGTGAGGCCGGTATCAAAGTCCGTTATTTGCATTCGGACATTGATACAGTGGAACGTGTGGAAATTATTCGCGATTTACGTCTAGGTGAATTTGATGTCTTGGTTGGTATTAACTTACTGCGCGAAGGCTTGGATATCCCCGAGGTGTCTCTGGTCGCGATTCTTGATGCAGACAAAGAAGGATTTTTACGTTCCGAGCGCTCGCTAATTCAAACCATTGGCCGAGCAGCGCGTAACATTAATGGCCGAGCCATTCTCTATGCTGAGCGAATAACCGGCTCCATGCAACGCGCGCTCGATGAAACACAACGCCGACGCGACAAGCAAACCGCCTTTAATTTAAAGCACGGCATTACACCGACAGGTATCAAAAAAGCAGTAGCTGACATACTGGAAGGCGCTTATTTTGGATCACGAAAAAGCAAAGCCGCTGAGAAGAAAGCTCACTATGTATTACTACCGCCAGACGAACTAGTTAAACGCATTAATGCCCTTGAAAAACAGATGTTTGAGCATGCAAAAAACATGGAGTTTGAGCAAGCGGCTAAGCGACGAGATGAAATGCTGGCTTTAAAGGAGCAGCTTCGATTTTAAAAATTCGGCCTTGTTCACCGTGTCGGCCACTGTGTCTTTCCCGTGAAGACGGGAATCCATTTCTACACTGGCTCCCAGCTTGTTGCAGAGATAGATCCCCGCCTTCGCGGGGAAGACATTTTTCGATGATTTGGCCGAAACGCTGAACAAGGCCAAAAATTTTAACTCCCAAACGTAAAACTATAGAGCTCCAACCCTGGATCAGGTGAGACCAACTGCAAAATACCGTCTTCTGCCTGCTTTAACGAGACGACTTCATAAAGTGCTTGCTTATTGACCTCAATCCGACCATGCACAACATCACGACCTTGGTTTTCTAACGACAGCTTTTCGCCATTCAGAAAAACATCAACGTTAACCGGTCGCCTGGCCGCGCTGCCCATAACAACATAAACATGACGAGCATGAAAATGTAGCATCAATGCATCGTTTGGTGCCGTTGAAG
>CANJFK010000125.1 GCA_947473535.1 Legionellaceae bacterium
AAAATATTGGGATTAACGGATACCAATACACACATAACCCGCTTTAAGGCAGACGACATAGGCTTGGCCATCCATTTTGAACGAGTGAAACATGTCCTCGATAAGCCCCAAGAACCTTACATTATCCCATTGATTGTGAACCTCGGTGAAGATGAGCATAGTCTTCTTAATTCACGCGGCATGCATTGGACACGGATGATCGTACGAGTCGACCCTCGGCAAACGCCACCCCTCATCGAGGTCGATTACAACGATAGTTTACTTTTGCTCGATGATAAAAAAATTCGAACCGTTATCGAAAATAGCCTCAAGTATCACGAGCAAATTGGCGGTTTCTCCGCGACCAACAAAGCAAAAGTATATGAAGCCTTTCCTGGGTGCGACATACCCACCATCCGCATCAACGGCTCAGATGAACAGCAAGACGGATTTACCTGTGGATACAGGGCGTTACAAGGATTAATTGGCGATTTAACCCAGGCTTATGCTTTAAATGAAACGGAAGAGCATGCTGAATTTATGGCTTGCAAAACCAGTACCGAACTGCGTAATTATGTGTATAAAGCCTTGATTGGTAAACAACCCATCTCAGCCGATGCATCGAAAAAAATCAAAGGCGCGAACCAACACTTGAACGCTGTTTTTGAGAGCAGTGACGCAGAAGGCTATCAACTGATTGATCCAACATTAATTGAAGGGCAGTTAGTTGCCTTTGAACAACCGCAATCAAAGCAAAAAAAACAACGAAAACTTGATCCATCGCACTTGAAGCAATTAGCTCAAAACAAACGAAACGCTGATACAGTAGGTAAACTTGTTAAACAAACAATACAAGGCGCTATTTTTGCAGGCCAGTTAACCATTAATCTCAATCAATTATTAACACTGCCTGCATTCGCGTCCTATGATAAAAAAGTAGTGATGCAGGCCATTTTTAACGAAATTAATAATCTATACCTAGCAAAGAAAGCAATTTTAGACAAATACAATGCGACTAACGCAAGCGCTCACATAAAAGAAACAGCAGCCGATAATACGCCTGAAATCATCAATTTGAGCGGAACGGATAGGCTAGACGATGCCGAATTAGCAATGGCACGAGACGGTATTGACGCGCTGTCGTATTTAATCACCGTTCATTGCGACGATTTTCTCTTAGAGGAATGCCTCCATATTACCAATGCAAGAAACTCGTTAATAAGAAATTTCAATGATTCAGCCGACGAACAACACAAAAAAGTCGACACCTGGGGCGCATTATTTCGATCCATTTTATTTGATATTCCGGATGAACCACGAGCCGTGCACTTTGAATATTTTAAAGGTCAGAGTTCCTCCCACGATGAGCGGTTACAACAACTGGGATCGATAGGTATCACCAAACTTCTCGACTACATGGCGAACAATGACGCTTTATTCTCCGATGCTAACTTCCCTTTCCAAACGTTTAGCACAGCGAGCCTATTAGCCGCAAAGTCTACCGCAAGTGAGGGGCTTAACCTATTAGAAACCTTAACCGCCCACTTCCAATCAGAATCACCTTGCAGACGCTTTAGCGAGTATATCTTAACCATCAATACCTTGAGCTCACTACGAGACGGTGCATTAGTCGATGAATTGAAAACCCTGTTACCGCTATTAACCAGCAGCGGTATAGAACGACTTGAATTATATACATCGTCCTATGACGGACTTCGCCTCGAAGACATCGACCAACTCATGGCGTTTGCCGAGGAAGAAAAAATTACAACGATGTTAACGATTAATACGTACTCAAAGAAAGATATCACAAACCCCATTGTACAAAAGTTAATAGCGTTAGAAAATATCATTGCAACGAATAGACGCGAACAAGCCGCGATCAATGGCATTGACGATGTCGCTCACGATGAAGAAGACACATCAGAAACCAACGAACCACTTGTATTGGGGAAAATTGGCAAAGCAATCCTCGAAGAAGATGAACTGGAAGCACTCGAGAGCGAAGTGCAAGTTCAACAACAACAGCAAGTACAACAACAAGTTCAAACCACGGTAAACGAGGATGAAGTTGAAGAGGATGTTGTTGAAGACAAGCGTTTTATTAAATACACGAGCAATGAACCAGCGTATAACCGTGCTGAGTTCATCCAATATATGCAACCCTTTATTAATAAACGATACAAAGGTGTCAACGCGGGTGATTGTTGGGATGCCTTTGTCGGCAAAAATTCCGACCAATTTAAATACGGTATCAAAAAACTAACTTTTTCCGCTGCCAAATACTTAATTGAACACCTGGACGATGCACAATTTAGCTTTCATCCTGACAATCTCCCAGCAGGGATTGCCTTAAGAGAAGACAAAGATGGCATCGTCCTGATTTACAACCCATTACAAGTTAACATCAAACAAACCCCGCTCACACCGACCATGAGCCGTCCAAAACAAAAAAATAAATGGGCGGGTAATGTATTGCAATTTATTAAGCAGGCAGACGCAGAAGCACTCCAAAAAGCGCTCTACCCTCGAACCTGGTTTGGCGGCAAAGCGCCCGATATTGACACGTCCATCGCCACGTTTTTTGGCATCAATGCACTAGAAAACCAGCAAGTTACACTAAAAATGCGCGTGAAAATTTTACATGCCTTCATCGATGGGAAGGCCTCGGAAGAGTCGGCTCGTGAAATAAAAAAGCAACTCAAGGATTTGTTTGGCAAAACATTAACCGCAAACAATATCGCAGCACTTGCTGAGATTATATATGAACAAGGCGTAGAACCGTTATCTAACTTACTCACGCAATGGCAGGCATTAAAAAAAGCGCACGGCGAAACGTTCTTCGACAGTTTTCGAGCCTGTTTTATTGACCCATCCAATAATTTGAACGAGTTATTGACGAAGCCCTCGCAAACAGCGATAGACAAATTACTGAACTGTACCGAGGATCAAATTAAATGGTGGATTTCGCTGACAAAACAACCCGGCCTAACCAAGGTTCCGATGACTAAAGAGCCAATCATGCTCATGTCCGGTGTGCTACCACGTCATTTTAACCCGCCTAAAAATGGTTTATATTACGTTCAATATGAAGACAGTAAAGACCGTATACAACTTATCAACGTGACAGACGCTAGAACCAATTCACTGAGTCTTAACACTGTAAAAACATATTCAATTGATAAACAGAAAGTAGCTGATTTTCAACGCGTCATAGCCGCTCTCGATCCAAACAAACCACTATCAGACGAGGAATTAAACACCATTGCCGCCTTCACAGGTGACGCGTTACAGCAGCAAAAAAATAGGATCCCAGGTCAACGTTGGGCCAATTTTTCCGAGTTAACCAACGCCTTTAGCTATTTTTGTGATGAAGTCAATGAACGTTTCCCAAGCCTTCATTTAGGCGACCCATGTCCGTTGAAAGACATCCCTGACATGCGCGTCGGGTTGGATCGATTGTTAACCATTTTTGATAAGGCTCACGATGTTGAAGAACAATATGATGCATTAAATGGCCTACCGCTTGGCGGTTTAGACGCATTCTATGCTTCATACCATGAGGCACTGAGTGTAGTAACCCCTGCGATGGATTTATCGATAGGAGGAACGCTACCAAGTGGGTATGTCTTTCAGGACTGGCTGCCAGGTTACGGCGTCCCTCTGGCCGAGGGAACGATTTACGTAACCACGAATACTAGGACAGATTTTATGTTCTATTCAGTCGTCAACCGCGATGGCGATGAAATACGGACTCAACCTACAAATATCCAACGCCCATATCCCTGGTCCGCAGAAGACCAAGCGTTCCTCCATCAGCAAATTCTAGACGCTGCTATAGCAAAAGGCGATATTCTCCCAAGCAGGCTTTGTAAAGAAGGGTGCGCGTTTCGATTAAAAGAGGACACACTCGCCACAGGTTTTAAAACAGCGATACAGCCCGAACAAAAACGTGCGGTATTTTTACGTTATGTCGCCAATTTTAAACAACGGGCATCCATGGCCGACTACACTGCCGCATACAATCAGCTTTTACCGCTCGGTAATACCTCCCCATCATTGCTCAATAGTTTACTAACAACCGTTGCGACCTTTGGTGTTGGCAAACGAGCAAAACGCTCATTCAAAGCCGATCTTGAAACATTCATTGAATTTGCGAATACACTCCCCGCAGACAGCGTCGAAACACTATTGAACACATGGGTTTCCATGGTGAAGCCAAACATGATTAAACCAACCCTCGCTGAAATAGTTGATATTACAAAGCTAACACTACGGGAAGATCTTCCTCTCGAGGACGACCCAGTTATACGTAGTTTAAGCAACAAATACGGTGCAAACGCCCTGCTTTTTGTTAAAAAGCCTGACATGAAGCTCAGGGCGATTCAAAATTTAGTCGAAAGCTACGGCGATAAAGCCGATCAATTTATCGAAGCATTAATGATTTTATCCAAAAACGAAACAGGTTTTGGATTGAGCTATTTATTACATGGATTGCAAACGCTAGCCGGTATAACCAGTGCATCCGGACCGTCGAAAGCAAAACCTGAATTTTTCGCTAACGATCCAGCTCTACGAGCAACCATCACTAAGCTATTTGTCGTTTGCAATACGGAAGACGTCGACGGCGACAATGTCGTTGATAAAATGCGCGATCTCTATGAACAAGTCGCTGCATGTAAACAGAAACATGGTAAAGAAATCACCGACAATTTAATCGAGATATTAAGCCATATTGACGTCGAGCATTCCGAAGCATTACCAGCATTGGATGTGTTAACGGCGTTAATTGGACAAGTCGCCATGGGCGAAAAACCTGACTATAACGAATTGATGGCGTTGATAAAGATAAACCTACCTGAAGGCTGTCAAATAGTGACCAGCAAAGTGACGCCTCCGCCCCCTCCCAAAGCGGGAAACTTGCACGCCATTCTAGCCAAAAACATGAATGAGATAGTCGATGAACTGGAAAAAATTGCCGGTATGCTAGGACAAACGATAAAAGAGATGGTCTTGCCCCAGCATGTAATTGATGAATTGAAAGGACCCGACGGGCCGACGCATTTAGC
>CANJFK010000126.1 GCA_947473535.1 Legionellaceae bacterium
AGCTTTTTAACAGTTCCAAACGTATCAACGAAAGTATTAACCGACAGCGACCGACTATCCACAAAATCTGTGGATAACCTTGTGTGCTAGCTGATGATTAAAGTCTAATATCTATTGTTGAGACACTGTAGGTATATCTTGTGGGCGTTATTTTCACTACAATGTTGTTTTACTCAAGTTTAGTCCAATTATGTTTAAGCCTTTGGCATTGTTTATCGGGTTGCGATACACCCGCGCTAAAAAAAAGAATCATTTTGTGTCCTTTATTTCATTAAGTTCCATGCTGGGAATTGGCATGGGGGTTATGGTATTAATCACGGTGCTTTCTGTGATGAATGGCTTTGATGCGGAAATCCATAAGCGTTTTTTTGGGATGGCGCCAGAAATTACAGTGAGTAGTCAAAGTGGGCGAATTAGCCATTGGCAACAGCTGGAGAAACGGCTTAGTGGTGTTGCTGGTATTAAAGCGATTGCTCCATACGTTGGTGGACAAGGTTTACTGACGTATGAAGGTCAGGTTTTGCCGGTGGTGGTCACGGGGATACTGCCAGAACAAGAACGGATGGTTACTCATCTGCAAGACAAGTTGTTGGTTGGAAGCATGTCAGGGTTGGATCATTTTGGAATAATTCTTGGTCGAGGTCTTGCTGATAATTTAGGCGTTATGATTGGTGATAAAATTACTATCATGATCCCACAAGCATCGGTTACGCCTGCAGGCATGATTCCACGATTTAAGCGTTTTACCGTTAAAGGCATATTTTCGGCTGGCACAGGCTTTAATTTTGATACGAAACTTGCTTTTATTGACCTGTCAGATGCGCAAAAATTGATGCAAATGGGTGATGATGTGTCTGGGATAAAAATGAAGCTCAACGATGTATATCAAGCACCAGCCATTTCAGAACAGTTAGCAGAGAGCTTGGGCGATAATTATCAAGTTGGTAATTGGACTGAGTCGTTCGGTGCGTTTTTTCAAGCGGTTAAAATGGAGAAAACGATGATGTTTCTCATTTTGCTCTTGATAATAGCTGTTGCAGCATTTAATTTAGTGTCGTCGCTCGTAATGGTAGTTAACGATAAACAAGCAGAAATTGCGATTATGCGCACGATTGGAGCAACGCCGACCACTATCTTGTGGATTTTTATTGTGCAAGGAATGATGGTTGGCTTTGTAGGGACGTTGTTTGGTGTATTGGGAGGCGTGGTGCTCGCTAGCAATGCGACAACAATAGTCAATGCATTACAGTCATTTCTGGGTGTTCATGTGTTGTCATCAAGTATTTATTTTGTTGATTATTTGCCGTCAAAGATTTTATTCAGTGATATTTGGTTGGTGTGTGTTATGGCTTTATTGATGAGTTTTATTGCTACTATTTATCCAGCATGGCGCGCATCAAAGACGGTGATCGCGGAGGCGTTGCATTATGAATGATGTTATTGTTAATTGTAGTGGGCTCAGCAAGTCATATCATGATGGAAGCACGTCAATTGACGTATTGAAAGCGCTTGATTTTACAATTAATCAGGGCGATCGCGTTGCAATTGTTGGACCGTCTGGTTCAGGAAAAAGTACGTTGTTGCATTTGCTTGGTGGTCTGGATAAGCCTACGAAAGGGCAGGTATTGGTGCAGGGTGTCGACTGGCAAGTACTTTCTGAAAAAGAGCGTTGTCGACTGCGCAATAATCAATTTGGCTTTGTTTATCAATTCCATCATTTGTTGCCTGAGTTTACGGCTCTTGAAAACGTTGCTATGCCTTTATTGATTGCCGGGGCATCAGTGAATGAAGCAACTGAGCGAGCTCGAATGACGCTGGCAGGTGTTGGTTTAACCTCCAGAGCGCATCATAAGCCATCGCAGCTGTCAGGTGGCGAAAGGCAGCGTGTAGCCATTGGTCGCGCCTTGGTGCATGAACCGCGCTGTGTTTTTGCTGATGAGCCCACGGGGAATTTGGATCAGACGACTGCTACACGTGTTTTTGATCTGATGATGAATTTAAATACACAATTGAAAACGGCTTTAGTGATTGTAACGCATGATAGGCAATTGGCTGATCGAATGGATACTGTTTTGACCTTGCAAGAAGGCGGGCTAACGAAAATGGTCTAAGGTTATTTCTGACTTAAGATTAGGGATGTTAAAATAAGACATTTCAGGAAAATTGATTGGTAAATTTCGATGCTAATAGGCATGTTACGAACTAAAATAATCCTCGTACAGTTATTACTTTAGCCCAAACACCAGGTTGGTGTTGCGTGGCATAAAACTAGCTGTACGAGGCTTAACGGTATTAATTATACAACTTCGACTTCTTCTGCTTGAGGACCTTTTTGTCCTTGACCAGGTTTGAACATAACTGCTCCACCTTCGGCTAGTGTTTTGAATCCACTGCCTTGAATCGCGCTGAAGTGAACGAAATAATCTTTACCATTGCTTTCAATAAAACCAAAGCCTTTGCTTTCGTTAAACCATTTTACTGTACCACGTACTTTTTCTGACATTTTCTATTTATCCTAATTAGCTGGACTAGCATTATAACACTTTGGATGGAAATTGCCAAACAATTATTTTACAACCCTTGACGAATAATTCGTTGTTCTGCTGTGATACCCCTATTTTAAGGTAGAGCAAAGTGCCAGTTAGCCACTTTTGATAACTCTTCAAGCATTATTTCTCCGCGTATGCTATTGCCTTTAGCATTGACGCGTGGACTGAATACTACTATCCCTGCTTTCCCTGGAACAACGGCTATGGTGTAACCGGATACACCACTTTTCGCGGGCATTCCGGTGCGGACCATGTGCGTTCCTGTTTCATCATACAATCCACAAGTTGCCATAATTGCTAACGTAATTTTACAGGTGTCTTTGGAAATAATTTGTTGGTTGCTCACCGGATCTTGGCCTGCATTGGCAAGCAGTGTCGGTAAGTAAAGCATCTGTTCGATTGACGCTTCGTAGGAACACAATGAAAAATATAAATCGAGCGTGTCTGAGACGCTGGAGCCCAAATTTTTACGGCTATGTAGTAAATAAGCAAGCGAGCGATTACGATCACCGGTGCGTTTCTCGGATGCAAAAACCAATGAATTAATACCGAGTTTTTGATTAAAAAGTTTTTTTACCCAGTATTCTAACCAGCCAAACTGATGCTCGCCCACGCCTGGGATATGTGAACACAACGTTATGGCTCCTGCATTGAGCATTGGATTGGATGGTTTAGGTCCAAACCGCTCCAAGCGAGTGATCGACGCAAAATCATCACCTGATGGTTCAACCTTTACCCAGTCGAAAACCTTTTCTGAACCTAATTCTTCAAGCAGACCAATCAACGGTATAATTTTTGCCGTGCTTTGCAAGGTAATCAGTGGCAAGGGTCGATTGCTGTAGCTGAAAGATTGAGCTTCAAGTGGCTTGATGGCGATAGCAGTTAAATCTTTGTTAACGTGGGCAAGCTCGGGAATATAGTTGGCTGAATCACCTTCTTGATTTTTTTCTGCATGATTTACCAATTGCCTCAATAGTTCAATTGTTATGTTTGATGCCATGTAAATAAGCCATAAAAATAGTGCCATGGTTAATTTTAGCACATTTACGTGGGGGTAGCCGCAAACCTCAGAAAATTATGACCGCTTCGCTTTGTTTGCAAAGACGGGCTCGTTAAAACGCATCAGCATCAGCCTTTTCCCAATGTTTTTTAAATGAATCAGGAATCTCTGAGCCCAATAGCTGATCGGGTTGCAAATACTCGTAAATCTCACTAAACGGTTTTGCCACGTTATCGCTGATGCGGCGCATAATATACTCTGGATTTAAATCACTCGGATTGCATAGCCCCATCGCACCTACGATTTGTAAAAAGCTGTTCATGGTGTTTTTATGAAAACTGGCAACGAGGTGTTGTTTTTCTTCTACCACCAAACCTCGCTGCAAACGAATATTTTGCGTGGCCACCCCTGTTGGACAAGTATTTGCATCGCATTGTTTGGCTTGCAGGCAGCCAGCAGACATCATCATAGCACGCCCGGAATTACACATGTCAGCGCCCATCGCGATTCTTAATACCAGATCATAACCACTAGCAACTTTACCTGCACAAATAATCCGAATTTTATCACGTACGCCAACACCGACCAGTGCATTGTGCACAAAGGTTAATCCGGCGTCTAATGGTTCGCCGACATTATTGGTGAATTCAACAGGTGCTGCCCCTGTTCCGCCTTCAGCCCCATCAACCGAGATAAAGTCAGGCAGAATACCGGTTTCAAGCATGGCTTTACAAATGCCTAAAAACTCATCCTTTCGACCAACACAAAGCTTGAATCCAATCGGTTTTCCCTCGCTTAACTCACGCAGTTTTTTGATAAATAGCATTAATCCTTTAGGCGAGTTAAACGCAGAATGTGCCGGTGGCGACAGAATGTCTTGCCCCATGGATACGTGTCGAATGTCGGCAATTTCTTGCGTTACTTTCGCGGCCGGTAAAATACCGCCATGTGAAGGTTTGGCTCCTTGCGATAATTTAATTTCAATCATCCGGACTTCTTCACGATGGGCTATGATCTTAAACGTCTCTTCGTCAAATAAGCCTTGTTTATTTCGGCATCCGAAATAAGCAGTCCCCATCTGAAAAATCAGGTCGCCACCTTGTAGATGGTATGGACTTAAGCCGCCTTCACCGGTATTTTGCGCAAATCCACCTAATTTCGCACCTTTGTTTAACGCCATAATTGCATTGGGAGACAATGCGCCAAAACTCATGGCAGAAATATTAAAACGTGAAGCATTGTAAGGTTTTTTACAATCAGGCCCACCAACCACAATACGTGGTTCGACGTCATGAACTCGTTTAGGTGCCAACGAGTGCAATACCCAAGTATAGCCAATTTGTAAGATGTCACGCTCGGTTCCGAAAGGAACGGTGTCACGAACATTTTTTGCGCGCTCATAAACTAGGGAACGCGTTTCACGATTAAAAGGAAGCTCTTCTTCGTTATTGGCGATAAAATATTGCTGAATTTCGGGGCGGATAAATTCTAAAATATAA
>CANJFK010000127.1 GCA_947473535.1 Legionellaceae bacterium
GTGAAGCAACCCAGGCCTTTTGGAGTCTGATTATTCCTGAATTTTGCACGCGAATTGAACAAAAATTAGTCCACTCAAGGCCATGCTCACAACATCTGCAAAATTCAAACCCCCTGGGTTAATAGTATGGACCCTACCACTTTTAAAAGGCTTCTATGTGAGCCAGAATGAAAATGTGAAGTTCATTCAAAAAAAATGGAGGATCCATAGTGAGTAATATTAAAGTATTAGGTATTGATTTGGCCAGCGATTCCCGCTTAAATCGTATGCCAGCCTAAAAAACACAGGCATGTTTTAAATTTGATCAAATAAGATTTTGACATCCCTTAAACTTCCTTTTCAAACCAAAGAACATCATACCCTTCTCTATTAAAAGAGCACCTACAGGCAATAAAAACCAAGAACGAACGATTTTTATCCGCTCAAGATCAAGCAATTAACCACCCACTTCCAATCGGAGGTGGTCTAGAGCTTGGGTCACCAATAAAAGTATACAAATGATACCAGCTTTCCCAGATACCAATATCAATGCGATTCCGCACTTGGTCGATTAAAAAAGCAAGCATCATGAGCACGGCCATCACAGAGCATAAATTTTTATAACCATGACCATAATTATGCTCAAAATTGTAACCCCTAATTTTTGAGTGTGTTAAACGTTTCATTCTCGATTTTCCATCGAGCGCGCCCAGCACGCATGACTTCATAGACATTGTCTGATGTTAGAGATAGCTTGGTGACCCAACTAAAATGTTGCTTGCGTCCATCTTTTTTAGTTTCCCAATACTTCATCACCTTCACACGATAATCGTAGTTGGCATCATTTAACGGCACATCGGTATAGGAATGAAATTCATGTTGAGTCCCGACATCATCCGTGTATTGCTGTACCATCGGCTTCGAATCGTTAATCCAGTCAAAGAGATATTTGTGGTCGCCAGGTTTAACGCCAATAACATACTGCATATTTAACGAGTCGAGCAGCGATAAATGCGGGAAATTAGAGGCTAACCCGTCTTCAACAATAAGTACTTTAAGATGAGGATGTTCTCGACGAAAATCAGACAGTAAGCGTTTGGCCGCATTTCTTTCGCAGTCATTTTTCGTATCACCATCACCTTTAACAATCGGCTCCGGTGCTAAAGGAATCACTTCACGGTGATCAGGGTGAACAAGCACTGCGCCTAACATTTGGTGATAATATTCTATGCGGCCATTCCTATTGTGTTTTTCACAACAGCATTCGCAATGCACCTTTTCTGATGAGAACTGGCCTGTCCCATCCAATGAAAATATATAATGGCTATTCAAATAACGGTATGACTCTAGTGCTTTACCTCGTTGCAAATAAGCAAAAATCTTTTTAAACGGCCGCCTTAACTGGTGTGGCGACACAATATCCAATCGCTCACGCATGCATGTATCACTGGGGGCTTTCTCAACGCCATACAAGGTATGCAAATTACGTCGTGTCCAGGGCTCAGATGCTTTATCTTTTTCAAATTGAAGTAACGACGGCATTTTAAATCCAAAAACAGCAAGCCCTGACATGATGCAGTCTTGCCAACTGTATTCTGAATTTTTAATCACTTAAAATTGTTCTTGAAGCAAGCTGTGCTTCACTACTTTATGCAAACCATCTGCTGATAAATGCTTCCTGATAAAACCCATTGATCCCTCAACGTTACGCCGATGAAACCCTGTCGGGCACCTTCTCCCATCAATGGGAGAAGGCGTTATTACTGAACAATTGCGCATGGTTTACGAAATCTTTTTTTCAAATGCACCTAAAACCCTTTGTTTTACTATAGATTTTTTAATAGCGGGAATTGCTGCGTAGATCTATAATTCGTCGATTATTTTTATCTGGAGCCGCTGAAACATGAATCGGCATACTGGATTTATTACGCGTAACTAGATTTGTAAAAAATCTAACCGCCATTGCAGTACGACTTGTTGGCGCTGGTTTTTTAGTATTTAGTTGTGATTCCCATATATGTGCATAATCGACAAAACAAGTTGATATAAATGTCTTTTCTTCAAAATCTGGCTTGTCAGCGCGTAAGTCATCTTCTCCACTATGATTATTTAAATTACCTTTGCGTGCTAAATACGCTAATTTATTTAAAAAATAGTCGCATGGATTGCTCAACAAATTTTTATGATGTTCGACGATATTTTCAATCGCAAGATAAAATATCACTACGCGCAGTTTATGTTTCTTAAATAACTCATCTGAAATCTGTTTGGAATCAGCCCATTCATTGAGGTTGGTCAAATAACGAATAACGGTGTGTATTTTGTTTTTATAGTAATCCTGAAATACTTCACCTAAAAGTCGTCCCAAAGCAGGGGTATTAATCCCTCTGCTTTTTTTCATCAATCATGAATTGATTTATACTAAATGAGCGCATCTCGATATCATCCATGATCACAGCAAGCGGTGGTATGGGCGTCACAATATGACTGCACGTTGATTGTGTCATCGGTGTTACAGATAAATTACGTGACGAGCTAATAGAATCAAGCGAGGTAAATTTAGTGTTACTTTCAATAGGGCGTGTTGACAATTGCTCCCCCCGCCAATTGTCAACACGCCCTATATTTTTCACAAAGATTATCGTAAATATCATTATAAATAATGTTGACACCGCCTCGTTCATGAATAATATCTTGTAATAATGCTATATAATTTTCCATTAGTACTTTTCAAAAGTGAACGAACTATAATTTAATTGTAAAAAATTATAACAAAACCGCTTGGACTAATAAAGATGAGAGAAGATGAAACGCGTATAAGAGCTGAGGCTGCTCACATGGTATTGTGAAAAGGATTTGCAATCCAGTCCAATTCAGTATACTAATTTAAGATAGACTATTTATAAGAGGTGATCTATGTTTGGTTCAATAATCAATTCATTTTTTTTATCACAGATTCTGGGATTATATTTAATAATATCCGCGATTATTATGTGGAGCCGAGCGGATTTCTATCGCGATCTGGTAAGACATATCGACTTAAAACACGGGACTTTGATTATCGGCGCTTCGTTTGGCATGTTATTGGGTCTTTTTTTGGTGGACATCCATAATATTTGGGTATTTAAACCGCGCGTTGTCGTAACGTTGTTTTGCTGGCTTGTTCTTGTTCAATCTATTTTGTGGCTGTCTATGCCGGAAAAAATGCTCGCATTAATGAAGCGGGTGTATTCAGGTATTGGATATTATGCTCTAACGTTTATTATGGCTGGATTGGGAACCATTTTGGTGAGTAGAGGCATGTACTTATTTGTTAAACATAACTTGGGTTTTTAATGCTGGTACAACGTTTTACCGAACCTGTCCTGTTGAATCATACAGGACAGAATTCGTGAAGCAATACTCGCCTAACTGGGTTCCGGTGCAGCATTTTTGAACGAGGAAAGTGTTAGGCAATAGTCGTTAATTTCATTAATGAGAGGATAATGGTCCATTGGGAAACCATAACGTTTGGCGTTGTATACTTGAGGGATCAAACAAATGTCAGCTAAAGAGACGTCGTGTCCATAGCATACATGATTTTTACGTGGTAAAGCCCTCAGCTTTATTTCAATGGCGTCAAATCCTTCGTTCAACCAGCGGTGGTACCATTCAGTGACTTGGTTTTCTGTGGCTTGAAATTGTGCACGTAATTGCTTTAATACACGGAGATTATTCAGTGGATGCATGTCACAAGCAATAATCATGGCTAAGCTTCTCACTTGAGCGCGTGCGAGTGGACTTTGTGGTAACAAGGCTGGACTGGGATTCATTTCCTCTAAATATTCAATGATGGCCAATGATTGGCTTAAGATATGCCCATTTTCATCAAGCGTTGGGACTAATCCTTGTGGATTAATAGCTAAATATTCAGGACGATGTTGTTCGCCGCCGTTATTGATCAAATGCACGGTAAGTGCTTCATAACTTATCTGTTTAATGTTTAATGCAATACGCACTCGGTAGCTGGATGAGGAGCGATAATAATTATAAAGTTTCACAGTAATCCCTATTGGCTTGTACCTGTTGCTTAATCGTTCCAAACACGTTTTCTTCTTGGCTGTTTTTCATTTCAATCTGAATGGTATCACCAAATCGCATAAATGGAGTGCTCGGTTTTCCTTCGGCAAGAATTTCTAACATGCGCTTTTCAGAAATGCAAGAGGAGCCTTTGCTGCGATCAAGATTAGAAACGGTACCCGAGCCAATAATCGTACCAGCACTTAATGATCTTGTTTTTGCGGCATGTGCAATTAGTTCCGGGAATGAAAAAGTCATGTCAATGCCGGCGTTGGGTGCACCAAATAATTCACCGTTTAAATAACTGCAGAGGGGCAAATGCAGGCGTTTACCGTCCCAATGTGGATCTAATTCATCCGGAGTGACTGCTACTGGAGAGAAACTGCTGGCCGGCTTGGACTGGAAAAAACCAAACCCTTTTGCTATTTCATCGGGAATGAGATTACGTAAAGAGACATCGTTCACTAACATCAATAAACGAATGTGCTTTTCTGCGGATTTAGCATCAATTCCCATGGCTACATCGTCGGTAATAATAGCGACTTCTGCTTCAAAATCAATGCCAAATGATTCATCCATCGCAATAATTGGATCGTGCGGACCGAGGAATCCATCAGAGCCACCTTGATACATGAGTGGATCTGTCCAAAAATTTGCGGGCATTTCTGCTTTACGTGCCTTGCGTACTAATTCAACGTGATTGACGTAAGCACTACCGTCTGCCCATTGATACGCGCGAGGCAATGGAGACTCCATTTGAGCCGCATTAAAAGCAAAGGCTTGTTCCAGTTGATTAGCATTTAATTGCACGTAGATATTATTTAATGCCGGCGAAAGTGTATTCCAGTTCTCAATAGCCATTTGTAACGTTGATGCGATTTGAGGGACGCGGACTGCCATGGATAACGAGCGATTAACGACACATAACTCACCATCGCGGCATTTTTTGGATTTAAGCGTGGCTAATTTCATACAGCCCCCTCTTTCAGAGTGCCGCGTTTGATTTGA
>CANJFK010000128.1 GCA_947473535.1 Legionellaceae bacterium
ATAGTTGAGAAAGATTTGAGAGGTCTAAGTCAGTGTTATTTCAATAAGAATCAATAAGTTATGTGCCGTTGCGAACCATTGATAACTGTTGAAAACAGTAATCAATGGTACCGAGGGTCGGAGTCGAACCGACACGGTGTCACCACCACCGGATTTTGAATCCGGCGCGTCTACCAATTCCGCCACCCCGGCACAGGCGCTCATTATAACAAAGAACGTTAGCGTTACAATGGGGGTAAGCAAATTAAATTTTATCTTCCGTAATATTAATCATCATTTCTAATGCTTTTTTGGCATTTTCTACAACCCATGTTTGGTCTGTTTTTTGTAGACGATGACGTGCGCCTGTAAATTCATTAACCACATCACCTGCGCGCACCTCATTATAATCCATGGCTTTACCTTGACGCAGCAAATCGATCAGTGCGACTAAATGAGGTGGATCGTTGCGTGACATGGTGGCGCAACCGCAGCCAATCCCTTTTTCGGCGTCCGTTTTGGGTGCTTCTGCTAAATTAACAACAGTAATCCCTAATCGCTTACTATGTTGTTTGAGGTTTTCGACCATGTGATTCTCTGTTCCGATGGCATAGTGTTTGGTGCCAGCTCGGTCATTAACGACTTGATCCCAAATGAATGCTGTGGAACCTGCATGCTGAGCTACGCGGATGACGTCGTTACGGCACTCAGGATGAACGATAGTGGTATATCCTTGCGAATGCCAATATTCACACATATAAGGCTGGTAATGAGTATGTACGGCGCATTCACTTGCAAATAAGATTAGCGCTGCTTTATCAAACGTTGCCAACGTCGTTTGATCTTGCGCGTCCAAAGAGTATTGGGCACCCGCAGTACCACCAGGCCAATAAGCGATGTCGTTAATACCAAGCCAGTAGGCAACGTTTTCCCCCATGTGCCTGTCTGGAATGAATAGAATTTTTTTGTTTTGCTTTTGTGCCCATTGAAATATTTTTTTAACGTTCGAACTAGTGCACACGGCACCGCCTTGCGCGCCAGTCATCGCTTTTACTCGGCCAGACGTGTTCATATAGCATACGGGCAAGATGTTTTCTGCGCCATAACGATGATTGAGATCTAAAAAAGCCGGTTCAACCATAAAATCTTTGGCTAACATTTCCATCGTGCATCCCGATTTGGGATTAGTAATATAAACATGTTGATGTTTGTTGGCCAAAATGCTGATGGACTCTGCCATAAAATGCACGGCGGATTCAATAATAATGGATTTTTCAGGGTGATTCGCGGCCATGAGTGCTAATTGGTAGGAATCCCCCACTTGACCTCCAAATTGCTCGACCAGACGGACGATATCGCCGCCCATATAATAATGCGCGAGGAGTAAAAGTTTATTCCCAAAATGATCTTGTGCCTTTTCAATATACGGCCTCATCCAGTCCAACACGGTGGTCAATTTACGATCAGGTAGCGCTTGGTATTCTTCAGCATAAGGAATAAAATCGCTTTGGTACCAGTCGAGTGGGTAATCGCTTTGACAAATGGTCATGTCATTGGTGATCCGCATCAACGTTTGTTCTGGTTTGTACGCTGAATTTTTTTTAAACATGAGCCCCTCTCCTCTACACAAATGGATCTTGCGGTGAATTCATACGAGCAATGCTTTCGCGTGCTTCGGAATTTTTTTGCGGAAAATCTTCGCGAAAATGCCCGCCTCTGGACTCACGTCTAGATAACGCTGCTCTAACGATTAACTCCGCATTGAGAATAATGTTACGCAGCTCGATAAAATCACGCGTAATACAATGCTTCCAATAATACTCTTCGATTATATTACGACGCTTCACAATTAATTGTAGCAGATCACGCAAGCCATCTTCAGTACGGACAATGCCAGCGTAGGACGTCATTTCACCCCGGAGGCTGCGCCAGTGAGCATTAATTTGGCTGGCACGCCGGGCGTTCACTTCACCTGGTGAACTCCAGTTGTGGATATTACTTAACGATTTCACTGGGGTGCTGATGTCCTTTAATGTGCTGTGTGCAGCATTAGAGGCCATGACCACTGCTTCTAGTAGTGAATTACTCGCTAAGCGGTTTGCACCATGTAATCCGGTAAACGCTACCTCGCCGATCGCATACAATCGTTTTAAATCCGTGCGACCATCCAAGTCCGTTAAAACGCCACCGCACTGGTAGTGAGCGGCTGGTACTACTGGAATCATATCTTGGCTCATTTCAATGCCAATTGATAATAACGTGTTATAAATTTGTGGGAAGCGTTTTTTTAAAAAGGCTTTGGGTTGGTGTGTGATGTCTAAGTAGACAAAGTTATTCTCACTCTGCTCCATTTCATTGAAGATAGCGCGAGAGACTAAGTCGCGAGTTGCTAATTCTAATTTTTCCGGTGCGTAACGCTGCATAAAGCATTTATTTGTATCCGCATTTTTAAGTAATGCGCCTTCGCCACGCACGGCTTCTGAAATTAAAAAATTGTTGAGAGAATGGTGATGCAGCAGGGTGGGGTGAAATTGATAAAATTCCATGTTGCCTACTCGAGCGCCAGCCCGATAGGCCATGGCGACGCCATCGCCTGTCGCCACGATGGGGTTTGTAGTGTAACGGTATGTTTTACCGGCACCGCCCGTTGCTAAAATAACACAACGTGATAAAAAGGTATGGATACGGTTTTTTTCACTATCTAAAATATAGGCCCCAACGACTTCGCCCTGATTATCCGTTCGATGGGGGTGATAGTGAGTAATTAAATTGATGGCAATATGGTATTCAAAGAAATGAATTTGTTTTCGTTGTCGCGCTGTATTGAGTAACGTATCGATAACAGTTAGCCCTGTTTGATCGCCACAATTATAGATGCGGCGATGTGAATGGCCTCCTTCTTGGGCCAATGTATAATCGCCATTTGAATGTTTCGTAAAATGAATAGGATAGTGTTGCAATTGCTCTATGGCCTGTGGCCCTTGGCGAATAATGCATTCAACCGTTGGTGGGTAAGAGAGACCATCGCCAGAATGCAAGGTATCAGAAATATGTGACTCGAGTGAGTCCTCTGTCATGGATACAGCGGCAATCCCACCTTGCGCATAACGGCTATTGCATTCGTTAGCCGACGATTTACTAATTAGCGCAATGTTTAATTGTGGTTGTAACGCCAGGAGCTGCATGCAGTAATGTAAACCTGCAAGCCCAGTACCGATAACCAACACATCAAACTCATGGGTTTGACCTTGCTGCGAGAGCGATGTATTCATGAAAAGGCTTTGACTAATAGCGCGGCAAGACCTGTATACGTTTCAGGTGTGAGTGCGATCAACTGTTTTTTCGCATCATCTGGGATATCCAAATTGTTTATAAATTGTTTAAGTCGGTTGCTATCAATGCCTACACCGCGGGTTAAATCACGCATTTGCTCGTAAGCTTTAGGCACGCGATGACGGCGCATAACGGTTTGAATGGCTTCAGTCAGTACTTCCCAGTTTGCATTGAGATCTTGTTTGAGCGCCTGCCGGTTAATTTGCAGTTTTTCATTGCCTTTAGCAATGGATTGATACGCAATAAGTGCATAAGCAAAGGCCACGCCTAAATTACGAAGGACTGTGGAGTCAGATAGATCACGCTGCAGTCTGGACGTGGTTAATTTGTTCGCAAAATGGTCGAATAGGGCGCTAGACAGGCCTAAATTGCCTTCGGCATTCTCAAAGTCAATCGGATTGACTTTATGCGGCATAGTCGATGAGCCAACCTCCTCGGCAACTGTTTTTTGTTTAAAGTAGCCTATTGAAATATAGCTCCAAACATCGCGTGTATAATCCAACAAAATATTATTGATGCGGATCATTAAGTGTGAGACTTCAGCAATGCCATCGTGAGGTTCAATTTGTGTTGTGTAAGCATTGAAAGATAAGCCCAACCCGGTGACAAAACCACTGCAATGTTTACGCCAATCGACGTCGGGATAAGCGACAACATGTGCATTATAATTACCCACTGCACCATTAAATTTAGCGGAGATTAAAACTTCAACCAATTGCTGTAACGGGCGTTTCAAGCGGGCTACAAAATTGATGAGCTCTTTACCTAACGTTGTTGGTGTCGCCGGCTGGCCATGCGTTCGGCTCAGCATGGCGGCATCACCGTGTTGTTTACCTAACAGGGTAATACCGCCAATGATTTCCGCAAGGGTAGGTTGGATCACTTGAGCGAGCGCTTCTTTCATCATCAAAGCATAGGCTAAGTTATTAATGTCCTCGGATGTGCAGGCAAAATGGATAAAGCTCGAGATTTTATTGAGGGTTTCAGATTGTTCTAGTTTTTCTTTCAGGTAATATTCTACCGCTTTTACGTCATGGTTCGTTTGTTGTTCGTATGCTTTGATTTTCAATGCTTCGTTTTCGTCAAAATTTTTCAACAAATTATTGAGGAAAACACGTGACTGATCATTTAAATGGGGTACGTCATGAATCGTGTCATTTGCGGCTAATGATTCTAACCATCGAATCTCAACCATTAAGCGGTAATAAGTTAGTGCAAATTCGCTAAAATATTGACTGAGTGCGCGCGTCTTGTTTAGATATCGCCCGTCAACCGGTGATATAGCATTTAAAGAAGATAATGTCATAGGTGATTCGTCACAACGATAATAAAGGATTTGCAGTATTATACTTCGCGTAGTTAAAAATTGCGATTCTTAGATGCCACCCAGTTTTAAGGCACGCTCGCATTCCTCTTGAAATTCATGCTTGATGGCTGGTGTGTTGAAAAAAAGGTGTTTAAGTTTAGCTGGACTGGACTGATGAACCATTCTTGAGTCGTCGGTTGCATTGCCCTTTGTGTCGACGCAAAATGCATTGGCTTGTAATTCATTGCTTCAACTGGTAGTGGGTTTCTAGGTTGTTCGTCGCCTAAAAAACAGGGAAATTATCATGAGTTTTGAGCGCGGCGGCCTGCACCACATTATTTAACCAAAAAGAATTTTTTACTAGCAACCTTGTCATTTGACAGGCGAGCTGAAGCCCA
>CANJFK010000129.1 GCA_947473535.1 Legionellaceae bacterium
AAATGCTGGGCGTCGATCAGGCCATTCTCGCGGGCAACAAAACACAGGGGCGAAAGGTAACAGGGCACGCGGAGCTGAAGTGGTTGGTTCTCGTTAATTCTGGGTATATACTTGCGCCTATGTGTTTTAGTCAATAATGTGGGTTGGGTCTACAATACCAACCTGCATGTCCAAAGGATAATCAATGATTAAGTGTTTTTCTCTAGCAATCCTGTCATTATATAGTGCCATAAGTTTTGCACACGATGAGTCTTATTACAGCGTGCACCCCAAAGAATTATTGCAAGCGTTTAATAAGTGTCCAGGCCACCAAACAACAACGTTAAGTTGTGAGCAATTAAAGCCTATCGCATTACGTTTAAATACATTAGCCTACGAACTACGCTTTGATCCTCAAGGGTATGGTCAAAAAATACTGGATTTACAAGAATCAATAGCTGCAATCAATTTAACGTCACAGCATAACACGCTTCCAAATGAATCTCAGTCCGTGTTAAATGTAAATACAAAAAATTTAAATGAGCGTTTGGCTATTGTAAAATGGTTGGAGTCTCCTGTAAGTTAATTCGGGCGCGATCCTAACGTGGAGATCCTTAATAATGCGAATATTAGTCAGTAACGATGATGGCGTGACCGCGCCTGGGATTTTGGCGTTAGCAAAAGAACTATCTTCTATCGCTGAAATTGACGTTATCGCGCCGGACAGAAATCGTAGTGGGGCAAGTAATTCGCTTTCACTTTCCAGGCCGTTGCGAGTGCAAAAACTGGATAATGGATATTATAGCGTAGAAGGAACGCCTACCGATTGCGTGCATCTAGGTCTTACTGGTTTTTTTGATTTAGTTGCTGACATGGTTGTTAGTGGTATTAATGACGGCGCTAATCTAGGCGATGACATTTTATATTCAGGTACGGTCGCTGCAGCTATGGAAGGTCGTTTTCTTGGCTTTCCGGCGATTGCCGTTTCGATGGTTGGTTCAAACATCCAACATTACGCGACAGCAGCAGTCATTACCAAACAGCTGGTTCGCAAATTGAGTACCCACCGCTTGCCATCACAAACTATTTTGAATGTGAATATTCCTGATTTGCCGTTGGATAAAATTAAGCGTCTTGAAGTAACTCGGCTAGGTACGCGCCATAGTGATAAGCCCATCATTAAAGAGCATGATCCGCGCGGTCGACCAATCTTTTGGATAGGCCCCCCTGGAACAGAGGCTGATGCAGGCCCGGGAACGGATTTTTATGCGGTTAGTCAAGGTTGCGTATCGATTACACCGTTGCATCTTGATTTAACTCATTATAAAATACTTGATCAGGTATCAACCTGGATCGATGGACTCAGTTGGACATTATGAAAATATTTTCGCACTTGTATAATAAAACAATTTCTTGGTCAAAACATCGGCATGCACCATATTATTTAGCAGGTGTATCATTTATCGAGTCATCTATTTTTCCAATTCCACCGGATGTGATGCTGATTAGTATGGGATTGGCTGCGCCAAAACGATCCTGGCGCTACGCGCTGATAGCAACCTTATTTTCAGTTGCAGGTGGTGTGCTTGGCTATTTTATTGGTATGACCTGCATGATGCTAATTCAACCCTATATAGTCAATACGTCGTTCGAAGTACATTATCAACAAGTGATGCACTGGTTTGACCAGGGTGGAGTCTGGGTCGTGATTTTGGCGGGGGTTACACCTTTTCCCTATAAAATATTCACCATTACGGCCGGGGCGATGCACCTGGCTTTTTTGCCCTTTGTGGTCGGTTCGTTGATTGGTCGTGGTCTGCGTTTTTTTATTGTTTGTGGCATTATGTATTTTGCAGGCGAGCACATTGAAAAAGGCTTACGTCGTTATATTGATATTATCGGTTGGTCAATTTTAGCTATTATTGTGATTGTTTTTTGTCTATTTAAATGGGTGTTTTGAGATCATAATGGCCTGTTTCATACGAGCTAAGTTTTTCTATACTTTAACGTTTGGTTGCGTCATCGTTTTATTGCTATGCCTTTCTGCCTGCGGAGAAAGAGATGGGCTTGCGCCAGTTAGTGAATTGCACTGGCGTGCTGCAAATATGAATGCGCACCGACATGTTGTTGTCAAAGGAGAAACTCTTTACGCCATTGCCTTTCGATATGACCAAGATTATCGACAGATCGCGATGACTAATCACTTACACAGTCCTTATACGCTGCGTGTCGGTCAGCAATTACGATTACAAGTTGCCCCTGTTTATCCAACGCCGCGTTCACGTGTTGTACCGCAACGCACGGTTCAATCACCGGTTGTAACACGAGCTATTCCACGTTCAAGCCCCTGGTCATGGCCAGCCCGTGGTCGAATCGTTGAAACGTTTATCCCGAGGCAAGGAAAAAAAGGTATCGATATTGCCGGAAGACGAGGTGAAAAAATTTGCGCGGCTAACAACGGCGTTGTTGCTTATGCAGGAAGCGGGCTTGCTGGTTATGGTAATTTGATTATCATCAAGCATGATAATCAATACCTAACTGCTTATGGCAATAATTCGCGTAATTTGGTTGTTGAGGGACAGCAAATCAGGTCTGGCCAAATTATAGCCGAGATGGGTATTGTTGATCGCCGTTATTGGGGCGTCCATTTTGAAATCAGACACGCTGGGCAACCTGTTAATCCATTAAATTACTTGAGATAAACTCATTCGTAATGAGTAAGTAATTCATATATAATTTATTCTTAAATAACTCAGCGGGATCAATTTGCCGCTTTAAATTTAAAAAAGTCGTATAGCCAGGGTAGGCTTTTTGAAATTGTTTTTTTGATGCATACGGTTGATAAGGTAAGTAATAATTACCTCCGAGTGATAAAGCAGTATCAATCAAACGAGGTGTCCATAATTTAACACAATCTAATTCTTTATCGGATAAATTTTGATCAAAATATAAAACCACTGCAAAGCTACGCTGTGTTGAGTAAGATAAAAATAGATTTGTTTCTTTTGGAACAGATCGAATCGTAACATTAAGTATATTAACATTATTTTCCAACATAACCTGGCGCAATGTTCGAACAAACTGTGTCAATTTATTCGGTGGAATAAAATATTCTTGCAACCAATCAGCATGACCTGCTTTATAATGATCTGAAGCAAATTTTAGTGGTTTTTCCATTGCATTATTTCTAGTGATAATATGATTCTTATATATTTTACTAAAGACGCGCTTCTCAGTATCCCAGCGCAATTTTTTTCCTAATGTACTCTGTCTTGATATGTTGAAAATAGGGGTTAAAATCCTATTCCATTTGTCAGGGTTATCGAGCGCAATCACTTTATCTGGTAATTGATGTGTATCTTTATAGGTAATTACATACATATCGCGTAAAAACCGTGGTCCGGGGGCAATATTTAGATGGGCATAAAATAAGGCAATATCTTTTTTCTTCAATATTTTATTAAAAAAATAAGATGGAAAGCCCGATACGTCTGTTTCATGATACTCACTTAATAATAAATCATTATCAGTCAATTGCAATGTGACATCTGTCACAACGCCGAGCAGCCCATAACCTCCTACAACTGATGCCAACAAGTCTGGCTGTGTAACTGGATTCACATATACTTTCTTACCGTTCGCTAGCAACATATGAAAAGCTATAATACTATTTCCAACAGATCCAGAACGAAAATCATCTCCATGTGCATTGACGCTCATTGAACCGCCTACGGTAAAAATGTTTGGTGATTGCATTGATTTAATTGCCAAATTGTATGGATTTATTGCTTTTTGCAAATCCCCCCATACGATACCACTTTGCACGGTTACTTGTTTTTTTTGTTTATTAATCGTCAAGACTTTGTTAAAAGGCAGCATATTCAGTTCAATTGCTTTATGGATGAGTGTTTGTCCACCTTGACTGTGTTGTTTTCCCATGATGGCAATAGGAATATGCTGGTTATTGGCTTGTTGAATCGCTCTCAATATATCCGTTTCGGATTTAACGTTAACAATAAATGATATAGGTGTAGCGTTAATTCCTCCATTATCATTTAAAGTTAGTGAAAAAGAAGAGGAACATACACAAATTAACATTAATCCAATTAATTTTCTGATAGGGGTTCTTTGCAGGAAGGTACGAAATTTCCTAAAACACACTTGTAGTCCCTTTTTCATTTATAAATAGCCAACAAGATGATTTTTAATGTGTTGAAGTGAGTATTTACTAATCTAATATTGGGTTTCATCAGTTCTTCTTTGAAATAATCAATGTATTGGCTGAAGCTCACGCTGGCAAAGGATATTTAGCATGTGCTGGGAAATTTCGTACCTTCCTGCAAAGAACCCCAGAAAGTGAATATATAATTATTGATGCATACAACTTAAAACCGTTCGGGCTGAAGAGCAGCGTCTCAAAGTCATATAATATTTTACCAAAGCTTCGAGACAGCGTTAGCGCGTTTCCTCAGTCCGAACAGACAATAAAAAGAAGTTCATTGGTTCAGGATACATCAGAATCTGACCCCATGTCCTTATAAACCGTTTTTAGGAATAAGGTTATTTTCTAATTCCTCATTATCCTTGATAGCTTGCATCGCAATTCTTAACGATTCAGCTTGACCGGTGACTGCTGGAGAACCTACACCAGCAGCTATGATAGCAAGAACGCCATCAGCTTGTTTGGTTCTGTGGAACAAACCATTTGTGTTACCCCTTTTTTGATCTAAGACCTTTGCTGTTTCTTGAATTATCTGATGATCATACCGCGTTATGGCTTCATTTAAATAAGCCTGAGCTTCATTATTGGCAGGTGCTAAAAAACTGAGTTGATTGCGATAAACAAGTCTCATAATAGAAGGAATCTCTAAACTCATCCCGGAGCGTGCCAGGGGAAATGAGACAAATTCTGTGTTGAACTAAGTAGCTAAATTAGCTTGCCAGACACACCTCCGATTGTCCAGATTTATTTTCTATTTCACTTGATTGTGGTGGATTAATATACACCGCCTTCGGTAGTTTTTTGA
>CANJFK010000130.1 GCA_947473535.1 Legionellaceae bacterium
TCTAAAGACGCCCTATATGCTACAGCCATTTCAAAAATACGCGTATCCAAGTATTCTTCCGCATCAAAACCAACTAATGCCCTACCCTGCATAGACGCCTGGATATAATCGATATTTGCCAGACAATACGCGGTGTAACGAGAGCGCATAAGTGCCTCCGGTGTATCAGGCTGCTGTTTATTATTAAGATAAGGCTCGCAACAAACTGCGTAATCATTTTTAGAACCACATAAGCAATATGCCATTGTAAATACCTTGTGACTTGTATAGAAATATCACTAGGGTCTGTTGACAATTCAGATTTCGACGTCCCACGACTTGTTCGCGCGATCCATTTCTTTCTGATTCTGTGCAATAGGCCTGCGCATTAAGCAGGATCACTGGATCCCGCGAACAAGTCGCGGGACGTTGGGCGTCTGATGTTGAATTGTCAACAAACCCTAATAACGGTTGTGTCGATAGTATACAATAACAGGAGTTCAATGATTGGTCGAATGTCTTTATAGCAGTCAATGGCGGTACATTATCACAAACAGCATTTTTTTCATGGCTTAAAGTTTAGTCTACACTTCATATATGTATGCAAGTAGAGGAATCAGCTCAACCCCTATTTACTATACTGTGCGCAGTATAGCGATATTTCTGTCCCTGTTTAAATTTTTGTTGTTATACTCACAATCTACAGTTTTGTAGAAAGGAGCTCCTATTTTGTTACAAAAATATAACATAGCCTTCATTCCCTCTAGCAATCTAGAACAATTTATTCAATATGCAAAAGAATTATCACAAGCGGCATCGTCTGACAAATATCTATTAGGTGCAGAATCAATACCGCATGTGTCGCTCTGTCACTTTGAAATAGCAAGCAATAAAATTGAAGAGGTATGGGGCATGGTAAGCGCTTTAGAACTGCCACAATTACACCTTACCTTTAGGGAAAAACGAAGTAAGTCGCATACAAATCATCTTAAATGGGGTGATATTTGTTGGGTATCACTAATACCAGATCACATAGAACGACTTACTGAAATCCATTTCGAAATTGCAAAAATAATTAAGAAGCCTTTAAATACGGCATTTTCTAAGTATGATCCACACCTGACTCTTTTTAATAGCCACGCTGAAGCATCATGCGCTCTTTTAAACCATGTGCCGCAAGTGGATCCTCCACTGGAGGAAAAATTCAATGTTGCTTTAGGATTAATTGATGACGTGGGACAAGTGACTAAAATTTTATTTTATAATAATTAAGGCTCGCTCAACATGTTTGGTGAACGTATTAAAGACAATAATTACAAAATCAGCCTTCGAGTAGCTACACAAGATTAGCTGGACACAAACGCACACAGAGATTAGTTTCCAATGCGGGCATTTCATTTTACTAACTAGGCGACCAATTAATTCAAAATAGGACACAAAACAGAGTGGAAATTGCTAAAAAATAGCAACTAAGTTATATTTTTAAGGTCTACTTTATTTAGAAGGGATAAGGATGGTTTTCGTAAAAAGGGATGTAAATAATCATATTATTGCAATATTTGATAAAAACACGGATGAACATTGCGAAGAGCTACCACCATCAAACAAAGAAGTGCTCGTGTTTCTTACTAAATGCAACGTAAACGACCGCGCTGATTTTTTAAAGGCAGACTTAGATCTTATTCGAGTTATTGAGGATTTAATTCAAGTTCTAATCGCAAAAAATGTCATAGCAATTACTGATTTTCCAATTGCTGCCATCGAAAAGCTGATGTCGCGCAGTAAAATTCGCGAACAATATAAAGGGATTTCTGGCATCATGGATAAATTATGACAGACAAAGACAAGCCTAACTGGGACATTTCTGAGGAGTTATTGACCACCCATGATCCTTTGCTGAGTTGCCTTCTAGTATTAGCGAAACATTTCCAAATGCCTTGTACCGCGGCATCACTCACTGAACGCCTACCCTTGGTGGATAACAAGTTGACCCTGGCCTTGTTTACACGAGCAGCTGAACGGGCGGGACTAGCTGCCGGAATTAACAAAATACCACTAGAATCGATCAGTGCTTTCGCTCTACCTGCTATATTGTTGTTAAACGATGGGGACGCCTGTCTTTTGCTTGAAAAGTCAGCTGATAAAAGTACCATCCTTATGCACAATACAGGAGGGGGTACCATTAGTATACCGAACCAAGAACTTGAAGATATTTACTCAGGCCATGCCATTTTTGTTAAACCAATTTATACCTTCACTCGACGAACAAAAGAAAGTGTTCAAGCGAAGCCTCGCGATTGGTTTTGGAACGTTATTATTAAATCGTGGCCAGCTTATATCGAAGTTCTATGCGCTTCAGTTTTAATTAATATATTCGGGCTGGCCATTCCCTTATTCACCATGAACGTCTATGACCGCGTTGTACCAAATCAAGCAACGGAAACCATGTGGGTGCTTGCCAGCGGCATTGCGTTAATTTTTATTTTTGATTTGTTTTTGAAATCATTGCGCGGATATTTCATTGATATTGCCAGTAAAAAAATGGATGTTAAATTGTCTGCCATTATCTTTGAGCATATACTTGGCATTCAAATAGGCGCTCGTCCTTCTTCTGTAGGCGCATTCGCGAACGTCATACAATCTTTCGAAGGTTTTAGAGACTTTATAACATCAACAACGATTACCGTGCTCGTGGACCTGCCCTTTGTTTTTTTATATTTATTTGTTATCTATTACCTTGGTGGTAACCTTGTTTTTGTTCCACTTACTGTGTTACCTATTGTTTTTATAATGGGCTTTCTACTTCAGGCTCCATTAACCAGACTCACTAAAACCTCTTTTCAGTTAGCATCCGAAAAACAGGCCACATTGATTGAGTCACTAGCAGGCATTGAAGCGATAAAAAGCAGTGGTGCCGAAGGGATGATGCAAGGCCGTTTTGAAAACGTGGTGATTTACGCAGCAAAACTAGGGGCTCACCTTCGCCTATTGGTGAACTCTAGTATAAATATCAGCAACTTAGCGCAGCAAATTTCTAACGTAACAATCGTTATCTTTGGTGTATATCAAATCATTGAAGGCGATTTGACGGTCGGCGCACTGATTGCGTGCACCATATTAGCAGGCAGAGCGCTTGCTCCTATGGGACAAGTTGCTGCAATCTTCACTCGCTATTACCAATCAGTACAAGCATTTCATTCGATCAATCAAGTCATGCAATTGCCAACAGATGTCCAGGATGCCACCCATTATTTGCATCGACCCAATATAGACGGGATGATTGAGTTTAAGAATGTCGAGTTTCATTATCCCGATCAAACGCAGCCTATTTTGAATAACGTCTCATTTAAAATCAAAGCGGGAGAGCGCGTTGGAATTATAGGCCGCATTGGTTCTGGCAAGTCAACCATTGCCAAGTTAATTTTAGCGCTATATCGTCCTGATAAGGGCAGTATACATATCGACGAAACGGATTATTTGCAGCTTAATCCCGCGGATCTAAGACGACAGATTGGATATGTGCCCCAAGATATTGTCTTATTTTATGGCTCCATTAAAGATAATATTCGCATGGGTGCACCTTACGCATCGGATGAAAAAATACTTAAAGCCGCTGAACTGGCGGGCGTTGTTCAATTTACAAAAAATCATCCCGAGGGCTTTGACAAACAAGTTGGTGAGCGTGGCAACCGATTATCAGCAGGACAAAGACAAGCGGTAGCGATGGCAAGAGCCATGCTTTTATCGCCACGCATTTTAATTTTTGATGAACCTACAGCGTCCATGGATGATAGCAGCGAGGCACAGCTTCGAAAAAATATAAAAAATAATTTGGCTAAAAACACCACTTTAATTTTAGTGACCCATAAGGTATCAATGCTTGAACTGGTTGATAGACTCATTGTTCTGGATAATGGTCACATTGTGGCGGATGGCCCAAAAGAAACTGTTCTCATCGCGCTGCGAAACCTTTCCAAGCCAGTTGAAGAGAAAAAATAACGACAAACACTGCTCTTGAATTTTCAGTCAGTGACACAAAGGTCAATTATGTTAAATAAGAAATTAGGTATTTTTAATGATAGTAGTACAGATACCTTAAAAGAATCTAATATTTTTTCTCACTTGATTTTATGGAGCATCATATTATGCCTCCTGCTAGGTTTTATATGGGCGAAATATGCCATATTGGATGAAGTAACGTCAGGACAAGGCAAAGTAATTCCCTCAGGACAAATCCAGATCGTTCAAAATTTGGAAGGCGGCATCATTCGTGAAATATATGTCAAACAAGGTGATGTTGTAAAAAAAGGACAGGTATTGATGCTTCTTGATGATACCTTGTTTGCATCAAAATTTAATGAGCTTGAATCAAAAGCAATGGATCTAGAGATTGAACTCACCCGATTACAGGCTGAAATTGCTAATCAGCCGTTAGTGTTTGATAAAAAACTAGAAAAAATCAACTCAGATTTGATGGCTTCAGAAATCGGCGTATTTCAATCGCAGATGAAACAGAAAATCCAAATGCAACAGGATGTCGATCTCGCGAGCAAAGAGTTGGAAATGACGAAACCACTCGTTGACAAAGGTGCTGCATCCCCAGTAGAAGTATTACGTTTACAACGAACGGTCAGTGAATTACAGGGAAAACTTGATGCATTTCAAAGCAAAATACTAGAACGAAATAATGAAGCCAAAGGCGAATATAAAAGTCTTCAACAAGAAATGCAGGCTGATAAAGACAGACTCACCAGAACAACGATTCGTTCCCCCGTCAATGGCATCATTAAACAACTAAAATTTAATACCGTCGGCGGAGTCATTAAACCTGGTATGGATATTTTTGAAATTGTACCCGTCGATGATACATTGCTAATTGAAGCTAAAATTAGGCCATCAGACATAGGTTTTATTCATCCAAATCAAAACGTCATGGTAAAAATCAGCGCTTATGATTATTCCATTTATGGGGGGCTCGAAGGCACCGTAGAGAAAATTAGTGCAGATACAATTATTGATGAAAA
>CANJFK010000131.1 GCA_947473535.1 Legionellaceae bacterium
ATTCTCTCTATCAACTATACTTCGAGGCGTGTCGTGCTTGCACAAAACCTTGTGATTCGTACCACAACGTAACAAACAAAACCATGATAATGGGCCCTACAAACAAACCAAGTAACCCTAACGTTTCAACGCCCCCTAAAATACCAAACAGTACGGCCAAAAAGGGTAATTGTATCGCGCCACCAATCAATACCGGCTTAACAAAGTGGTCAGCAACAAACATCACCAAGGTTCCCCAGACTACGACAATGATCGCGGCCAACATCGCCCCATTAAACAACAAAATAAGCGCTACAATGGCAAAAACGACAGGCGCCACAAACGGAATCATGGCGGCCAACGCTGTAAAAAAGCCCAGTAAAGTCGGCGCTGGAAAACCAACTAGAGCGTAACAAATGCCCATCAGAACGCCAACACCAACACCCACTACAATCGTACCATTCACCGTAGCGCGTAATGCCGCAGGCAGTCGATCGGCATAGCGAGCCCACCGCTCCCCTAAACAATAACGACCAATGTGATTGATTTGTAAAAATAACTTATCCCCATCGCGATAAAAGAAAAAGAGTACAAGCAGCGTGAACCCAACCTGGAACCCTCGATGGGCTAAATTTGCACCGACTTGCTTGATATAATAACTGGTCGGCGTTAACACGGAGTATAAATTTGATAAAAAGTATTTTATGCTACCAGGATGGCCAATATTCGAGTCCCAGTAAGTCACAAGCTCTTGACCAACCACAGGTAATTTTTGGATAAATAACGGCGCCTGGCCACCATCGCGATTAATTAACTGAAGGTAATTAATAAACAATTGCAACTCTTTAACCAGTACGGAAATCAACCAACTTAATGGCAAGATTAATATCAACACGACGATCAACGTAAATAAAAACGCCGAGATATTTTGTTTCGAACCAAAAAAATGACGCCAGCGTCGATAAAGTGGGTAGGTGGCAATGACAATGATTGAAGCCCAAACCAGTGATGGGATAAAGCGGTGGATAATAAATACGGTTAGCGCGACAACACTGATGGTTAATCCCATGCTGATTAACTCTCGGTGATTTTCGTTTATCATGCAAACTCCCATACTAACAATTGCAATATTAACCACGCAGGAATAGCCGCGAGCACATCATCCAGCATAATACCTAAACCACCATGAACGTGTTGATCAACCCACCGAATCGGGTATGGTTTCCAGATATCGAAAACACGAAACAACAAAAAGCCCACCAGCATCCAAGTTAACCCAACCGGTGCGAGAAACATCGTGAGCAAATAACCAACGACCTCATCCCAGACTATCCCCTTGTAATCATGTAAACCTAACTCACGAGATACTTTATCACTTACAACAACACCAAGTATAAACGCTGCAATCGTGATACCTAGGTATATACCCCATGCAGTATGCGCGATTAATAAATAGATAGGAATGGCCGCCAAGGTCCCCCACGTACCCGGAACATAGGGCAACAAGCCGCTCCCGAAACCAAAGGCAATAAAATAAGCCGGATCTTGCCACACTTTATTTGATAGTTTCCGTAAGTTCATGTTTGTCCTAAAAATGAGATGATTTGGTCGAAACGATGAACAAGGCCATCAGAGCCACTTTACCCCTGATCAAGACTAATTTCGACAGCCCTGATTTCTTTTGCTAAGTTATTCAATATGCCATTCACGTAACGATGACCATCTTGTGAACCAAATTCCTTCGCTAACGACACTGATTCATTAAGTACCACACGGTAAGGAATTTCAGGGCAATTAAATAATTCAAATGTACTGAGACGCAGTACAGTCAATTCAATAGGGTTCAAGCTGTGAATAGGTCTATCTAACAGCGGAATAAATGCCGCTTCTAGTTGACTTAATTGAGCAGGAACACCGTAAAGCAAACGGCAAAAATAGTCCGCATCCACTTTATCCATATTATTGGCTACACGAAATTGTGCTTCAATTTCAGACAGCTCTGTATTTGACATGAGCCACTGATAAAGTGATTGCAACGCGAGTTTTCTTGCCCGCCGTTTACCGCTGATCGATTGTTTAATTTCCACGACTACCTCTTGGGATTTAGTGACAAATCTCGTCGTCCAGCGGCTTATCCACTGGATCCGGAGGTGCGTTGCGCAGAGAACTTAAGGTTGAATGGCACTACCTTAAGGTTCTTCTTGCATACTCTCAATCGTTTGCCGAAAATCACTGACATCTTTAAACCGTTTATACACGGATGCAAAACGGACATAAGCCACATGATCTAAGCGATATAATTGCTCCATAACCCATTCACCGATTTGACGGGAGTCTATTTCACGATCGCCTGTGCGTCTGATTTTTTGCATAATAGCCACAATAGCTTCTTCCAGCGCATCCGCACTGACCGGGCGTTTTTCTAAAGCGCGTAACATGCCAGCACGTAAATTTTCAATATTAAATAATTCTCGTCGACCATCGCGCTTCATGATTAATGGCATAATCAATTCAGCTGTTTCAAACGTTGTGAAACGCTCATGGCACAAAAGACACTGCCGTCGTCGACGAACTTGTGCGCCTTCCGCAACTAAGCGGGAGTCGATGACCTTGGTATCAATTGCATGGCAAAATGGACAATACATGACTAAGACCTAACCATAAACAGGAAATTCACGACACAACTGCAGCACGTTTGATTTCACACGTAAACTAGTTGCCTTATCATTTATCTGATCCAAAATATCAGCGACCCAACCGGTAATGAGACTGATTTCATCCGTCCCAAATCCACGTGTTGTTACGGCAGGCGTGCCCAATCGCAATCCACTCGTTATAAACGGTGAAAGTGGATCATTGGGAATAGCATTCTTGTTAACCGTGATATTGGCATGCCCAAGCGCTAGATCAGCATCCTTACCGGTAATATTTTTATCAATTAAATCGACCAACATCAGATGATTCTCAGTACCACCCGAAACAATTCGATAGCCTCGCTGCTGTAACATACTCGCCATTGTTTTCGCGTTAAGCAAAACCTGCTGCTGGTATTGCTTAAATTCAGGCAACAGCGCTTCGGCTAAAGCCACTGCTTTCGCCGCAATCACGTGCATTAATGGCCCGCCTTGAGTACCCGGAAACACGGCGGATTGTAATTTTTTTTCAATGACCTCATTTGCTTTTGCAAGGATCATACCACCACGCGGGCCGCGTAATGTTTTATGTGTCGTGGTCGTCACAACATCAGCATAAGGTATTGGTGATGGATACAACCCCGTTGCCACTAATCCGGCAACATGCGCCATATCAGCCATAAAGTAAGCACCCACGCGATCTGCAATCGCACGAAACCGCGCCCAATCCAGTATTTGCGAGTAAGCGGAAAAACCGGCAATAATCATTTTAGGCCGGTGTTCCAATGCTAGCGCTTCCAACGCATCGTAATCGATTAAACCCGTTTGATTATCAAGACCATATTGCACCGATCGATAAATTTTTCCAGAGAAGTTGACGGTAGAGCCATGAGTCAAGTGCCCACCATGCGCTAAAGTCATGCCCAAGACTAAATCACCTGGGTTCAGCAATGCCATCATCACAGCAGCATTAGCCTGCGAACCAGAATGCGGTTGCACATTGACGTAATCAGCAGAAAATAGCGTCTTGGCACGAGCGATTGCCAACTCTTCTGCTATATCAACAAATTCGCAACCACCATAAAAACGCTTCCCAGGATAACCCTCTGCATATTTATTAGTGAATACCGAGCCTTGAGCCTCAAGAACACGGGGACTCGCATAATTCTCTGAGGCAATCAATTCTATGTTTTCTTCCTGACGGCCACGCTCAGCATTCATTGCCTGCCACAACACTTCATCAAACCCTTTGATTGTATAGCTTCCATCAAACATAGCAGTCCTTGTTTTTGTTGGCCTTCGTCATCGTAATAATTTTATTATTTTACAATCAGGTCATTTTCTACGCTTTTAACACCGACCGTATTGTCAGTAATTACCCCAGCACGTCGTTTAATTGTTTCATTATTAACAAAACCGCTCAGCTGGACACTATCTTTATAGGTTTTAACTTTGATCCCAAGTGCCGCGCCCGCACCAAGCATATCTGCCAACCTTGTTTTAACTTTAGCAGTAACAGCTGAGCTATCGAGATACTCACCAGTGCTCTCTCGGGTCGACGTTGACCCACAGGCGCTAATAACCATCACAACGAAGGCCAGCACCAATAATTTGATTGTTTTTAACATGATGTCTCCCTGTACTACAAACCCCGACAAGATTAACACAATGACGGGGTTGTTCTCAATTAGTAACCTAAACTACTATTTAGCTTGAACCTCGACTTTTGCCTTGTTACCTAAATAAGGCACAATCCGAATGGTATTCTGTCTGCGTGTGTAGCTTCCATAAAGATGATAACCGCTCAACGAATCAATATCTAAATCCATTCCAGCATGGCAATAACCATAATAAAAAAGAGAAATGTAATGCGGTGACTCATAACTGTAAATATTGAAGGGCTGCATGGTTGTGCCATCATCAAACACACCAAAAACGCGAACATCATCGTAACTTTGATTGATAATTTCAATTTCACAATAACCAGGCCACTTCATTTCAGCCGTTATAGGCCGATCTTTAACACTATCCGCTTGGGGATGGACATGCTGATTTGCAGCGAATAGCGACGAACATAGGCTTAAACAACACCCCAAAATTAATGATTTTATTTTCATATTGATTGTCCTTGATAGATTAAATACTTCGCGCGAAGTATAGTCAGTGCACATCCTAGCATAGTGTTTAATTTAGTCAACAGGTTTTTTTTCAGGGCAAGAGCATCAAAGTTTAAATTCCCAACACCTTTTCCCTATATTTATCATAAAGGCCTGCTTTTCGCCTTTTTCGAGGGATTGAAAATTTTGACTCAGGCTCTTTTCTTAGCAAATTCAGCGCCAGATGTCGCATGACGCTC
>CANJFK010000132.1 GCA_947473535.1 Legionellaceae bacterium
CGAAAGGCAACAACCGGAAAAATTCGCGAAATGGCACTCAAAGAAACGGCCCTCAGTTTGGGTGCGCAATCAGGCTTGGCCTGGCGTGCAAAAACGATCGATGATCAATTGGTCAAACAAACCAGAAACCTCGATGTTATTTATGATTTTAACTCATTAATCCTGGAAAATAACGTGTTACCTCCCGTTCTGCTAGAAGGACGCAATACGTTAAATCTTGCTGACACGCAAACCATCCGAGTATCCGATAGAACCTACAAAGTCGCTAAACAGGCGCACTTTATTACGACCCCGCCGGATTGGCGACAGTATTTATGGCTGGACTATCAAAAACCAGAATACCCCAACATTACCCTCTTGCCCACGAACAAACAAGAACGTCAGCTATGGCGTTATTACGTCGACAAAGGCTGGAAAAATGGTATCGAACAGGCAAACACTATCCTCGAAGAAAGCATATCCCGGATTAAAGAAGATTTTACAGGCATGATCCTATACCGAAAATTGCTTGCGATGAATATGGTTTCACCACCTTATGTGTCTCATACGAACTTAGGCGTTACCGGCGATGCGGAAGAAATTCACATCGATGATAGAGTCCTACGCATCACAGCATTGCCTGCATTAAACATCAACAGCAATGAATGGCGTGCAGCTATCGCCAAAGATGAAGATGTATTAGAGCAGTTCAAACAGATGGAAAAAATGGTGGAAACAGCTAAAATAACCATCACCAGCAAAACGTGGCAGCCCGTCATCACTCCAATTGGATAAACGCTTGAATACTAATAACCTAATGCCTGATGAGCCAACGCGCTTTACGCCTGTGTTTATGGACAGGATGTTGGAGCACGCGCAAAAACTTGATGCCTCAGACATCACCATTCAAACCGGTGAACCCATTTATGTCGAAGTGTATGGCATGTTGTTTAAAATCACCAATCGCGCATTATCCAACACCGAGCTAGGCGATTTAATTAATAGCATTTATGGCCCAAATGCCACGACACAATTGCTATCAGGAAAAGACATTGATACGCATTATGAATTCCGCCCCAATCGTGGGGTACGTTTTCGCTATCGTGTGAATGCCACGGCCTGCTTGGTTGAGGGTCACGATGGAATGCAGCTTACGTTTAGAACGATCCCAACCACCCCGCCCAAGCTTGAAACGATGGGGTTGCCTGACAATATCCTTGAAGCCATAGCGCCTCAAGAGGGGATCGTATTTATTACCGGCGCAACGGGTTCTGGTAAATCCACATTATTAGCATCGATTATTCGCGATCTCATCGAAAAAGAAGACTCCAATCGAAAAGTATTAACCTATGAAGCACCAATTGAGTTTGTCTACGATGAAATCGAAACCACGTCATCCATTGTTAGCCAATCAGAAATTCCACGCCACCTACCTTCCTTCGCGGAAGGCGTGCGTAATGCCTTGCGAAGAAAACCGCGTCTCATCATGGTGGGCGAGTGCCGCGATGCAGCAACAATCAGCGCGGCGTTGGAAGCGGCACTTACCGGACATCCAGTTTACACAACATTGCATACCTCAGGCGTCGCAGAAACCATGCGTCGGCTTGTAACGTCTTTTGCGGGTGACGAACGCTTGGGCAGAACCATTGATATTTTAGAAACCATTCGATTGTGTATTTGGCAGAAACTAGTCCCAACGGTCGATGGTAAACGCGTTGCTTTACGTGAATATCTCGTTTTTGATGAAGAAGCGCGGGATATTCTTCTGGAAAGTAATCCAAACGAAGTAACCACAACCACACGTAAACTTGTTCGCCAACGCGGCCAATTAATGACCGTCGATGCAAAAGATAAATTAGATCAAGGTATCATTAGTGATCGCGTGTATAAATTAATCATTGCCGGAACGAAGGATCATCAATAAAGGTATATCGTGGGTCCATATTGACGATTTCGATATCCATCGGCAGACCATCACCAATGTAACGCATGACATTTGGATTTGCACAAATCTCAGAAAAACGCACCACATCGTCTATACTCGAAACACATGAGTTTTCGGTTTTTTAGGCAAGTTGATTTTTTTGTCTGTTGCTTCCAAAAAGATGCGTAATAGCCAGCCCTATTGCAAATCTTTTTGGAAGCAACAGACGGAAAAAGCAATAGCATAAAATCCGAAAACCCATGTGTTTCGAGTATCTATTAAACGGCCTAAGTATTAATCGGTTAGTTTCAATTTGAAAACAATGTGGTAACGCAATATCAGTCGGACCTCCGCCTAGAATAATTACGTCATCAGGCATCTTCATATTGATCCATGCTGATTAGTAACCGAGTGAATAGTGTCTGCATGGCCGATGCCATGATATATGGCATCTCGCCCAGAAAAGAATCGATGTGATGGATGGCACATCGCAAAATCGGCATACGGATTAATCTGTTGAAATGGATTATGAGCGCAGGTCGGATTGATTTCATAAGCTGCGGCTGGCGAAACATAACTGCGTTGAAAATCTAGATCATGGCGCATGGAGCAATACCGTGATCCCATGATTTTAAGATCGGCGGCTTTTGAGGAACCCGCTCTAATTTTTGCAGCACGTAGTGCTCTTTCTATCTGTAATAAACAGGTAAAAATATGTTCGGGTGATTCACTACGGTGGCCCGCTTCATCCATCAAAACGTAACATACGAACTGCTTTCCACTACAATAATGAAATGGGTTCTCAAAAAACGTAAGATCAATCACTTTAAAAGCACACATGCCAAGTTTAGGGTCTAATAAAATAGGTACAACTATCGGCCATGCGCGTTCATATTCGTCTGAACCAACCGAAATATGAAACTTCCAACCATCTTGAATCTTCCTTTTAGGAAGGCGAGCATGAAGAAAATAGATATATCCTTGCTCAACGTTTTGGAAGTAGTTATACGTTTTTTCATAACCAGGTAAAGGTTGTCGATGCTGATTTGCGCTGCTACAGAGCATTTTTAAATCAATTGGCAAGATGCATCCAATACAAGTGTAATTTTAATTGGCATTGTGTATGATTTTTACGAACATTGCAACCCCCTCCTAAGGGGGGGCTACTATTCAGCCGAAACGTCCGGCGTTTCCTCTGCACCCTTAATACCAACTTTCGCAAGTTGTTTCGATGTTTCTGCCTTCATAACCTTAGACGTTTGCGCACCAGCACCAGCAGTCTTCTCACCAGCCTCTTTAATTTGACCTTTGACGTCTTGCCCCCACTGCGCCGTATCTGCACCAAGCGTTTCCTGTTGCCCACCAATCCAGCGCAATACCTTGTCAGGTAAAATATGAATCATGGTGAAAGCCTTTTCAACAACCGTTAAATAAATCATGGTATAAATAATAATGGAGAAGAAACCAGCATAAACGCCAGCCCAATTGTTATACCCCATGGTTTTACCTTTCTCGCCCGTCATGAATTGCGTTAAATGACCAAAACCTGCATTGATTATCCACACGCTTACATAGCACAATGCAATCCCGGCAATATAGCCGATAATCATCATCGCTGGCCTTAAAAAAACGTTCATCAAGATCATCAGCGCTTGCTCACCTTTACCGAGCGCACCATCCCCTTCCGGATGCGTTATGCCGAGTGCTACTATGGGCCCTGCAACCATCGCTTCTATAACGGCCATCAACCAAGCAATCGTGCCAAACGAAAAAATCATGTAGGGCAAAAAGGGAATATAATACGCCGTGAGAAACCCAATACCCACCATAATACCTAACCAAGTAATCAGCAAAGGCAATACCATGGCGAGCAAAGGAGCCATGCCCAAGGCGCCAAATATGATGCCGTATTCAAGTAACGAAACCCAAAGATCCATGGAAAAATTAATATAGGAGGTTCCCATCTTCGCTAGCGCCACGATGGGGTTCGTGCCCGGTTGCTCAATAATAGCTACGCCCGACTCAAAAATTGTCCCTATTGCCTCAACGGGTACGGCTATAAATGAATACACAATGTCAAGAAAAACGGAATTAATGATTTCCATGATAATTTGAATGACGTTTACAAAAATAAGATTGTAGAAAATATTTCCCATTAACCAACCTATTCCCATAAAACCAGATGGAAATTTCTTTGTTTTAAATTTAATTTGTGAGCCAGATGCTTTCACGTCGAATTTAATATTAAACTTAGGTGGCACCATACCTGGCTGACCAGGAAGATTAATCAAGACCGCATTATTAATAAAACCATACACGGTAGAAGATGATGCGCCGACAATGGTAGGATGATTCCCTGATGGCGTTACGCTAGGCGGCTGCAAAGCCGTTGAACGGATACTTGTTCCATCAATCAAGGAGACAACAGCATTGACCTTCGCCAAACTTTTGTCAAACATAACACACAAAGAACTAAATTGACCCACACAGGCGCCGCTTGGATCAAACGCCGACTCCATTAACGTTGTTTGAAACGAACTAGACTGTAGACCTGTGTCAGAATCTGTCTTATTTGCTCCAGTCGTCGCGGAACCGTTAAGCCACACTAAATCGAAAAAGTAACCCCCGGCTAACATCCAACCGGAGTCTTGCGCACTTTGAATAAATTGACGCGTAGTATCTTTCCCCTTTGCCGCTTGCGATTGTGAAATTAAATTCAGTGTGGGCATCATAATGCCATTATAATCAGCAATGGCTCCTTGAAACTCCGTGCCATTAAATATGGGCGCGGAAGGATTGCTTTGCTCAGACCCCCAACGTGTACAATTCGGATCGGGTCCATCACAAACAGCACCGGTTGACAAGTTGGGCACACCAAATTGCTGCCGTGCAATGGCTGAATAATTAGCCGTCGTGCTCGAGTTAGTACTTGTATTAATTTGCGGATCATTGAGAACCATCGTCCGAGCAACTGTCGACAAATCGGTGTACATTTGCTGAATGGCAATCACTCTCGCCATCGCAG
>CANJFK010000133.1 GCA_947473535.1 Legionellaceae bacterium
ATCTTGATTTTGGACATTCCTGTAAAAGCACCAAAATTACGTTCAGCAAGCGCTTCATTTGTTGTAATTTTAATCGGAGATAAATCGTTTAAAAGAGCTTGCGCTGTAATAAGAGCACGATGTAATGGTGATACATATAACTTGTCAAATTTAACATTACTTTTAGATAGTAGTTTGCCTCCTTCGCGGGTTTTCTTTATACCATCATCTGTAGGCTTAGAACCATTATAATAGCCTGCACAACAATCTTGTACGTTATGGTCGCTTTTTGCATGGCGAAATATAAATAACTCTCCTATTTTCTTCCTCGATAAGTTATAAAAAGCATGTTGCATATGATGTTGTCGGACAAAAAAGGAATTAGCATGCATTAATTATTCTCAATAAAATGATTTAAATAACTCTAACAAAGAAATAATAGATTTCATAATCAATAAATTTGATATTTAGACTTGGTATCAATATCAAGTAATACGTTGCACAATTGCAATAAATAGGCAGTTGCACTTATTACTTAAATCCACGAATCCTTGTCATATCTGAAAAGGGAACTTTCCTTGACAAAGGCAGTATGGGACGAGCAAAACTTTGTGAAGATGAAGATGAAGATGAAGATGAAGATGAAGGAGCATGGGCTTTAAAAATAGCAAGAAAAGGGAACATAACGGAAAATCAAATTTTATTTAGTGCTGAACTTGGTTATGCTTTACCTGTCTATAGACAGAAATGAAAAAACTTACTTAGCCAGCATATTTCTTGGTATACCACTTAATCATTTTTGTATAGATGATTTGAGTGTTTTACAGTCTATGAAGTGGTTCATTACATTAAAACCACGCCTCCTAATGGTCATGAAATAAGAATCCCGCTTAACATGGCCGGGTGGTCAGGTGTGGAGTTTTCAAAACGAATCATAACCAACGCTCGTACAGTCAGACGATGGATTGGCAATGAGATGGAAATTCCCTATGCTGCTTGGTGCGTACTATGTGCACAAGCTAACCTTGGACAAATTTGGAAATAAAATACTTCCGAAGTTTTTGGGCGTGCGGTGATGATACTACTCACTAATAACCTAGAATAAGATATATAATCAGCTCTATAACAAACCATGCAAGGTTAAATGAAATGCGCACGTTTATTTTCTATTTATTGATTACAACGCTGACGTTTGGGCTGGTCGTGAATGAAGCATCTGCCAAGCGCTTTGGTGGAGGCCGAAGTTTTGGAGTACAACGCTCACAAAGCAGTCTTTTCTCCTCCCACACGCCGCAAACCAAGTCATTCGGACAGCAAGTAAATACACGCAAGTGGGGCGGTGTTCTGGGTGGTTTATTGGTAGGTGGGTTATTAGCAAGTTTGTTTATGGGGCATGGTTTGGGCGCAGGCCTGTTATCCTGGTTAGCCATCGCGGCTCTTGGTTTTTTCTTGGTTAGTTTCATGCGAAAGAAAATGCAGCCTGGTTTTCAGTCTGCGTCTTCCAACGCTTATAGAGAAAACAGCTTTAGTAAACCAACCGAATTTTTTACTGTAAACAACGAGAATAATTCTTCAGGCTATCCCTCTGGTTTCGATCCTGAAACGTTTATACGTGAAGCCAAAGTAACATTTATTCGTTTACAAGCGGCCTATGATCAAAAAAACAAACATGATCTGAGTGATTTTACCGCACCCGAAGTATTTGCAGAAATCGAGATGCAAATCAAAGAGCGTGGTGATGAAGCCAATATTACTGACGTCATTGAGTTGGACGCGCAATTACTGGATGTTTCAAAACAAGCTGACTCAATGATCGCGAGCGTGCGCTTTACTGGTTCTATTAAAGAAAACAATGATCCTGTAATGCAATTGGATGAAATATGGCATTTCCGTCAATTTGTTGGTAACAGTAATTGGGTTGTTGGTGGTATTCAACAAGAAGTAGTAGAGCCACAATAGGCGGAAAAAGTCACCTAAACTTCATGACGTTGGCCTGCTGAAATAATTGAGAGATCAAAATGAGCCGATCCTTTGTAATTGAATGTAAGGCACGTATGACGCAGACGCGTAAGATAGTATTTGTACGAGAACCCAGCCCCGATGATGAAAATAATTTTCTTGCAGCGATGCATCGCAGTCAGACATTGCATGCACCTTGGGTAAAATCACCTCAAACGCCGAAGGATTATCGTGATTATCTGCTGCGCCGCCAACAGGATAATCAAAAATGTTATCTGGTTATCGATCAAGATGAAAACATTACGGGAATATTTAATCTTAGTGAGATAGTCCGCGGTTATTTTCAAAACACATATATTGGATTTTATGCCGTAGCTGATTATGCCGGGAAAGGGTACATGAGTGCTGGATTGAAATTAATTTTGCAGGATGTTTTTGATGGGTTAAAATTACATCGCCTGGAAGCCAATATTCAACCTGAAAATAGTAGCTCAATAAATTTGGTTCAAAATAATGGATTTAGGAAGGAGGGCTATTCACCTCATTATCTCATGGTAAATGATGAGTGGCGGGATCATGAACGTTGGGCAATTACTCGTGAAGACTGGGAGATTAACTGTTGAGAAAATTGTTTTTATCGCTAATACTGCTCCGAATAGTTTTTCAGATTTAAAATGCGAGGCTCGATGATAATACTATTTCGGCATGCAAAACCTGTCATTGACTATGGTTCTTGTAATTACAGTGGTGCTATTGATAAATTGAATGATTATAACTCAACGTTCAATTTAAACTGTGATCAGCTTGATTCATTGCGCGATGAGCTTAAAACAATTGTACTCCAAAATAATCCTGTGCTTGTATATTCATCAGCATTGCCAAGATCTATAAAAACTGCCGAATATATTTTTAATCCGTTGGGTGTTAGCGTCAACAATAATTCAATATTTTCCGAATTTGATCTGGATATTTTTAAAATACCCAAGGTTAAGATGACTGTACTGGCTTGGTTTTGTATATCCAGGATCGCTTGGCTTTTTGGGATCAAAAATCAGGCAAAATCTTTTTTGCATGAAATAAAACGTTCTAAAATGGCCGCAAAAATACTTGAAAGACATTATCATAAAAACACTACGGTCATCCTCGTTGGTCATAGCTTAATGAATAGATTTATCGCAAGATATTTTAAAAAGAGTGGGTTGCATGTAACAAAGAGGAAACAAAATAACCTCTATATAATCCAATAGGATTCCACTTCTTGCCGGTTGCAAGATTTACAACCAGGATAATTTATTATGTCAGCCAAATGTTCGGTATTTATTGCTACCAGTTTAGATGGGTATATTTCCAGGGATGACGGTTCCATTGATTGGTTGATGAAGGCCAATAATCTCGCACCAACCGGTGAAGATGGTGGCTACAAGTCATTTATTTCAACGGTTGATATGCTGGTAATGGGAAGAAATTCTTATGAAAAGGTCTTGTCATTTGAGGGTGGCCATATGGTGATCTGCCTGTGGTGGTTATGAGTAGTCAAGCAATAATAGTTCCTGAGTATTTGCGGACTTGCGTATCTATATCAGCAGAGACACCAATTGATTTGGTTCAGCGTTTATCAAAACAGGGAGCTAAACACCTGTATATTGATGGTGGTATCACTATCCAGGGATTTTTATCCAATAATCATTGTCAATGAAGTGATCATTACATTGGTGCCGGTACTTTTGGGATGTGGCCGATCATTATTTTGGCCACTGAAAAATGACATTGAGTTACATCATGTAAAAACACAGGTACTGGGTGGTGGTTTTGTGCAAATTAAATATCGGATTGGTACGTTGTAGCGGAGCAATAATTTCTGATAAGTCCAATAGTTCGTACTATTGGCCTATTTGGAAATGGCCTAGTCGTTCCTATTAAAGGTGGATTCACTTGACGTTACCATAATGGTAACGTATGCTTATGTATATGAGAATAATTGCTAAAAGCCGATTAAAATTGTACTGGGAAACTCCAGGAAATGAAAAGTCACGGCCATATTTAAATGAGTGGTATCATTTTTGTTTAAAACAAGAATGGTCAACACCCCAAGATATTAAAGACATGTTGAGAAATGTGTCTTTTGTTACAAACGATCGAGTGGTTTTTAATGTTAAGGGAAATAGCTATCGAATTATTTGTGCTATTGACTATCGCCGTCATGCGATGTTTATAAAGTTCGTAGGTACACATAAAGAGTATGATCGTGTGAATGCAGAGGAGATTGAATAAAATGATTAAACCCATCCACTATGAAAATGATCATCAAATGGCGTTAAAAAGAGTTGAAGAACTTTGGGACGCCAAGCAAGACACTCCAGATGGTGATGAGCTTGAGGTCTTGCTTGTATTAATTGAAGCTTATGAAAATAAGCATTTTCCAATGCCGCCATCAGATCCTATTGATGCTATCTTTTTTTTGATGGATCAAATGAATCTTAATCGCAAAGATTTGGAGCAATTTCTTGGACCTAAAAGTCGCGTAAGCGATGTATTGAATAGAAAACGGCATTTAACCATGCATCAAATTGTAAAACTTCATAAAGGATTGCATATACCTTATGAAAGTTTAATTGAAGGGGTTTAGGGAAGCAAATTTCCATTTTAGGCTGTGGCATATTATGCGAATAATCAACCTATCAGTTATTTATCTCAAATATCGCAGTCCGGCTCAGCTCCGACCAAATTTAAGATCAGCTCAACAATGCTGATTCATGCTCAAATTTTAGAATACAGTTTCTTCACCCAAGGTCCAATTGTTAGGCCCTGGATCAAGATTGAAAAAATCACCACCATATAAGTCATCATCAAGATGACTTCGAAGGCAAATTCATTTGTTTTTCCAACTATGTCACTTAGGGAAAGAGCCAAGGCCACCGAGATCCCTCCACGTAAACCACCCCAAGTAAGAATCTTAATGCTGTGCGGCGCAAATTCTTGTTGC
>CANJFK010000134.1 GCA_947473535.1 Legionellaceae bacterium
TAAAATTTGGGCATAAGACCCGGTTGCCCTGAAACAACAGGTTATAGACTTAAAATCAATGACACTACCTGAAGCTTTTTATCTAACATTAACAATTAAATGTAGCCTGGATGAAGCGTAGCGTAATCCGGGAAACGATGCCTCACACAGGCGCGGCTCCCGGATTACGCTACGCTTCATCCAGGCTACATCAAAATTTTGGCTTAAGGTAGTGCCATTGGACTTAAAATCCACGTGTACCGATAAATTCATCATCGAAGTAGCGTTTGAGTTTAGTACGTAACGTACCACGGCTCACACCCAACACTCGCGCGGCTTTTGATTGGTTATAGCGGGTCATTTCCATTACTGTACGAAACAACGGCCCTTCAATTTCTTCAATAATCAATTGGTATAAATTCAAGTTCGCATCTTTGCTATTCACTGTGTTGAGATAGCCTTTCACAGCACTCACAACTTGTTGTGATAATGCTTCATTTTGTTGCTGAAGATCTTGTAATACTGCACTCATTTTTACTCTCCAAATTCCATAGTTAAATATGCTCAGTCAACCCATAGACCGAACATCATGGATTATATAATAACAAATATCTCAAAGAGTGTAAATATTGTTTTAATGATATTCACTTGTTAAGTGAAATAATGTTTTATTAATCCACTGTGAAGCTCTCGCCACACCCACACTGGCCTGTTTGATTGGGATTATTAAACACAAATTTTTGATTCAGTCCCTGCTTTACATAATCAATGTGCATGCCCTTCAAATAGGGGTAGCTCGATTTATCAACGCACAACAAATAGTTAGACGCGAGCGATAAGATGATATCGCCATCACTAGGCGCGTTAACATAATCAATCACATAAGATAATCCGGAACAGCCTGTTTTTTTAACCGATAAACGGATCCCTTTATTTTGGCCGTCCTGTTCTGCCAAATAAGTTAAAACACGGCGTGTAGCCGCGTCACTCAAACTAATATCAGCCGAATCACTGCTTGAATACTGTACGACATCACTCATAACGCCCTCCTTAAACCACAAACACGCTCACCAATAATAGCAATCGCCTGCTGCACCTGCTTGTCTGTTGTATACCGGCCCAAAGACAAACGAACTGAACTGTGCGCTAAATCATCATCCAAACCAATTGCACGTAATACGTATGAAGGTTGAATGCTCGCTGACGAGCACGCTGACATCGACGAAACTGCCAATTCATGTAATGCGGGTAATAATAAAGCACCATCAATGCCACTAAAACTAAAATTAAGATTACCGCCTATGCGCTGTGTCTCATGTCCATTCAAATGAATACCGGGTATGCATTGAATGCCGGCCCATAATTGTTGTCGTAAACACAAAATACGTGCTTGCTCATCAAGACGCACTGCCTCACTTAATGCAAATGCAGCGCCCATGCCGACAATTTGGTGCGTCGCCAACGTGCCTGAACGTAAACCACCTTCCTGTGTACCGCCAAAGCTTTGTGGCTGTAACCGAATACGTGGTTTACGGCGTACATACAACGCGCCGATGCCTTTGGGTCCATAATTTTTGTGCGCTGAAAAAGACATTAAATCCACAGGCAATGTCCGCAAATCAATGGCTAACCGACCCGCACTTTGCGCGGCATCCACATGAAATACAACCCCTTTGCCTACTAGTAGTTTACCAATGGCGGCAATATCTTGCACGACCCCAATTTCATTATTCACCTGCATGATAGACACCAACACGGTGTCATCACGCAATGCCTGTTCTAACAACGATAGATTGAGTAGTCCGTCTCGCCCAGGCTTTAAATAAGTAACCTGAAAACCCTCACGCTCCAGTTGATGAAAACTGTCCAGCACGGCTTTATGTTCAGTAGTCATCGTGATCGCATGGCGACCTTTACGCTGATAAAATCGTGCAGCACCTAAGATAGCTAAATTATTGGCCTCAGTAGCTCCAGACGTAAAAACAATGTCATCCGCGGTAGCGCCAACCGCCATTGCAACCTGCTCGCGCGCAGAATCCACCGCGAGCGAAGCCGTTTGCCCAAAGGCATGCTGGATCGATGCAGGATTGCCAAAATGACCCTCAGGCCCCATATACAGAAGCATCTGTTCAATCACTCGCGGATCAATGGGAGTGGTTGCCATGTAATCAAAATAAATGGGCTGTTCACTCATCGCGCGCATTCCTTATTGCGTCTTGTACGTGCGTCAAAATGCCACGCAAAATATTAACCTCCATCACTTCGAGTTTAGTACGATTGTACATGCGACGAATCCGTTGCAATAAGCGTTTAGGGTTGGATGGCTTTAGGAAATCGATCGCGATCAAAACGTCACGCAAGTGAGCATAAAATTGTTCAACAGCATCAATGGTTGCCGGCATATCCTGCCGCGTCTCAACGCAAGCCACGGGTGATAATAATTTCATGCGCAACTCATAAGCAATAATTTGCACGGCCTGTGCCAGATTGAGCGAGCTAAAATCTGGATTACTCGGAATATTCACATGATAGTGACATTGTAGTAATTCATCATTGGTCAATCCAGCATGTTCTCGACCAAAAACGATCGCAATTTCAGTATCATCTTGCGTGTCCGCGACAAGCGCCGCGGTTTCCGCTGGTGTCATTCCTGGCAAGGCAATATCACGTGGCCTGGCACTGGTTGCAAGCACTAAGCGACACCCGGTGAGCGCGTCTGTTAATGAATCCGTCACTATCGCGTCTGACAACACATCATAAGCACCGGCAGACATTTCATGCGCGCGCGGATCGGGAAATACGTTTGGCGATACTAAATAAAGTCGATGCAGCCCCATGGTTTTCATGGCTCTGGCGGTTGAGCCAATATTGCCAGGATGTGAGGTGGCCACCAATACAATGCGAATTGAACTAAATTTCATAGGCACCTATTAAATTGCTGTAAAAGTTACAAATTGCTTTTTAAAAACTTGAGTGCTAAATTGAAAATTGAGTACTGATTTATCGAAAGTATACCATATTAACTTACGCTAATGGAGATAGAACGATGAGCTCAACTGGATTTGTAAAAAAAGCGGGTTACCTCGCTGTTATAGGTTTATTAACAAGTATGTCGATTGCACAAGCGGCGAGTGAAGCTATTCCATCGAATAACAGCAATGTAGTGAAAACAGATGCTGATGGTGCCATTGCATCCTCATCTGCTTTAGCAGCAACCGATCCGATGGCACTGGCTAACAAATGATTACAAAAGGCCAACGATGCGGGTGATGCACCAAGATATATGGTCATGGGAACCATGAAGCATGAGCATCCCAGTATAAAAATCATCACCATGGGTGAATTTACGCCTGCTGGATACGTATTCAAACTAAATGAAAGTAGCCATACAAGCCAGGAAGTTAAACAACTAAGTGACGTTTCGATGCTCATCAGCTGGAATGAAAAATCAAGTGGCGACCAAGCACGCCAAATAAGATTTTATGGAAAAATTGTACCTCAAGACGCGGTCGAAACACATTCCATTACCTACCAAGGTCAGCCACTTGAATATAAATCACGCACTTATGTTCTCAAACCAGAAGGTGCTCAATTTTCCGTGATTAACTTTGTTGCATCAGATAAATCTGGTGTTTCAGAATACATCAATTACACACTTACAAATGGTGCCTGGACAAAACAACCCATCAAAACACTCGCATTTGATACAAAGTCCTAATAAAAATGATCCGTGCTGGAGTGCGCTTACCCTACCGGTATTCCAGCTGCCTCAATCTGCTGTACCAAAATCGCAATTACCGCTTATTGTATATCGGTCAATTCATTTCATTTGCCGGAACAATGATAACCAATGTCGCGTTACCGTATCAGATTTACCAAGAAACCCGCTCAAGTATTTTAGTTGGGCTATTGAGTTTTTTTCAGTTATTGCCCTTGATTATTACTGCTTTAGTCGGCGGAGCGCTCGCGGATAGGCACCATCGGCGCTCCTTATTATTGATTTCTGAATCATTACTCGCGTTAGGCAGTGCGTCGCTTGCTTTGTCTGTTTTTTTTGTACACCAAAACATATGGATTATTTTTATTATTGCGATTGGCATGTCCACCATCAATAGTTTACATCGCCCTGCACTGAGCAGCATAACCCAACAATTGGTAGCAAAAGAGCATTTTTCAGATGTGGGCATCTTATCTGCTTATATGTGTAGCCTATGCATGATCATAGGGCCGGCTGTTGCTGGGTTGTTGATCGCAAGCATCGGCATTATAGCAACGTTTCTGGTTGATTTTTTTAGTTTTATATTAGCACTCGTTACGCTGGCATTAATGACCAGGATTCCGCCTCCCCCTATTATTGTTAAACAATCCAACTGGTCACTTATCAAGCTGGGGGTCCATTATGCTTTTTCGCGGCAAGTATTAGTAGGAACTTATCTAACGGATTTTATAGCCATGTTTTCGGGCATGCCCAAAGCGTTATTTCCAGCGATTGCCCTATCGTTTGGTGGGGCCAAAGCGCTGGGTCTGTTGTATGCGGCTCCTGCGATAGGGGCACTTATCATGTCATTTTTTAGTGGATGGATAAAATCCGTGAAACGCAAAGGCATGGCCATTGCAATAACGACCAGCTTATGGGGCCTTGCCATTGTTTTTTTTGGGTTCGCGCACCAGCTGAAAACCGCTTTATTGTTCTTGGTGTTGGCCGGCGCACTCGATGTCATCAACGGTATTTTTCGCAGCATCATGTGGAACGAAATCATACCCAACGAATACCGTGGTCGATTAGCTGGTATTGAAATGATTAGTTATGCGAGTGGTCCTAAACTCGGCGATGCAAAAGCTGGCTTCATGGCCGCCATCTTTGGAATTACAACCACTATTATCTCAGGTGGTATCCTGTGCATACACGGCATTGCCACCTGTTATTATTTTATGCCAAAA
>CANJFK010000135.1 GCA_947473535.1 Legionellaceae bacterium
CCATCATAAAGCAAAATTAGATGCCTCGGTACATGCTTCATCTATCATCATTAAAAAATCGAAACTCCCAAAACGTCTGGCTGATACATACAAAGTAGATGACTTGGACAATGGCGAAGTCAATGTCGAGGTGACGGGACAGGTTGATATATTGTTACCGGACACTGTGCGAATTCCTGTGTCTAGCGCGGGGAATCTTCCTACTGGATTTGATCCAGGCAAGCTTTACCACTCACACCACCACCCTCGTGGGCTTAAATTGGCCGTTTACGGGGCATCGGATGCATTAAATTCTATTGGTATAGAGTGGGATGAGATCCTAACTCACATTAAACCCGATGACGTTGCTGTGTATGGTGGCAGTGCATTATCGCAAATCGATGAGCATTCATTGGCTGGTATCATTGGTCAACCGTTAAGCGGAAACCGCATCAACTCGAAAATGATGGCGCTCTCGTTAGCAGAAATGCCCGCTGACTTTGTTAATAGTTACATCATCAATAGCGTGGGTACAACTGGAAATAATGTCGGTGCATGCGCGACATTTCTGTATAACTTAAGGCAAGGTATGCTGGATATACAGATGGGTAAAGCAAAAGTTGTCATTGTTGGCAATTCAGAAGCGCCTGTTGTGCCTGAAGTTATTGAAGGTTTTCGCGTGATGGGCGCGCTTGCGACAGATGACGAGTTGTGCGCACTCGATAATATTGAGACCGTTGACAATCGCCGCGCTTGTCGCCCTTTTTCAACTAACATCGGTTTTACATTGGCAGAAGCGTCACAATTTGTTGTTTTAATGGATGATGAATTGGCGCTAGCGTTGGGCGCGACTATTTATGGATCCGTGGCTGATGTGTTTGTTAATGCGGATGCAAATAAAAAATCAATCGCAGGCCCGGGTGTTGGTAACTATATTACGGTAGCTAAAGCAGTTGCATTAGCAAAAGCTATTTTAGGTGAAGAAGGACTGCAAAAAACGTATGTCCAAGCTCATGGGACGGGAACACCGCAAAATCGAACCACGGAAAGTCATATTTTAAATGAAGTGGCAAAAACCTTCTCCATCAAACAATGGCCTGTTGCAGCCATTAAATCGTATGTTGGCCATTCGGTCAGCGCAGCTGGCGGTGACCAACTGGTTGCGGCGTTAGGTGTGTGGCAATATGGATGGATCCCTGGCATTAAAACCATTGATCACATTGCAGACGACGTGTATCAATCCAATTTAAATATTCTGATGGATCATCACTTTGTGGGTGAGCGTGGTTCGGAAATCGAGGGTGTTGTTATTAACTCAAAAGGATTTGGTGGAAACAATGCGTCGAGTTTGATCTTGTCGCCAAATCAAACCATGAACATGTTAAAAAATAAATACGGTATCGCTGCGATTGATCGATATCACGCGTTAAATGTGCCTGTTAAAGCTAAAAGTGTGGCGAATGACTTGAGAACATGCCAAGGAAAAGAGCGAATTATATATAAATTTGGTGAGTCGGTTATGGATCAATCGTCCGTTTCAATGACGCAAGAGACGCTAACCTTATCGGCATTTGCTCATGAAATCGATTTACCAACAATGAATCCCTATACAGAGTATCGCTGAGAATTATATTCATGGTATTTCAAGGTAAATTCAAGTAAATTAGACGGTTTTGATAGATATACCTTACGCAAGGTGTATCTAGATTTTCGAGAGGATTATTAGGGTCATGTTAACTACGTTAATGAAGAGGATGTTTGGAAGTCGCAATGACCGTATTTTGCGACGCATGGAAAAAACAGTACTGGCCATTAATGCGTTTGAATCGCAGATGCAAGCATTAACAGATGAAGCGCTGGCTGCAAAAACGGCTGAATTTAATGCGCGCCTGACGAAAGGCGAGACGCTGGATGAGATACTGGCTGAGGCTTTTGCTGTGGTGCGGGAGGTCTCGGTTCGTACATTAGGCTTACGACATTTTGATGTGCAGTTAATTGGTGGCATGGTGCTACACGAAGGTAATATTGCTGAAATGCGCACCGGGGAAGGGAAGACGCTCGTAGCAACATTGCCTGCTTATTTGAATGCAATTACAGGACATGGCATTCATGTGGTCACTGTCAACGATTATTTGGCGCGACGCGATAGTAAATGGATGACACCTATTTTTGAGTTTCTTGGTTTAAGTGTCGGCGTTATTTATCCCGATATGCCGCATGATGAAAAACAAGCGGCTTATCGGTCAGATATTCTTTATGGCACAAATAACGAATATGGTTTTGATTATTTGCGTGACAACATGGCTTTTAGTCTTGACGATAAAGTTCAACGAGAATTGAATTTTGCAATTGTAGACGAAGTTGACTCCATCCTGATCGACGAGGCACGCACACCATTGATTATCTCTGGAACTGCCGAGGATAGTTCAGAGCTTTATATAAAAATGAATCAATTAATCCCGCAACTAATAATGCAAAAGGAAGAAGCTGACGGTGGGGATTATACCATTGATGAAAAGCAAAAGCAGGCGCATCTGACGGAAGCAGGACACCAACACATTGAAGAGCTTCTTGTAGGCGCAGGTTTACTGGATGAAGGTGATAGTCTTTACCACGCTAGTAATATTATGTTGATGCATCATGTTAACGCCGCACTGCGGGCGAATACAATGTATCACCGCGATGTAGAATACATCGTGCAGAATAATCAAGTGGTTATTGTTGATGAGCACACGGGCCGCACCATGCCGGGTAGACGTTGGTCAGAAGGCCTGCATCAAGCAATGGAAGCCAAAGAGCACGTCGCTATTCAAAATGAAAATCAAACCCTTGCCTCGATTACGTTCCAGAATTTTTTCCGTTTATATAATAAATTATCGGGGATGACTGGAACGGCAGATACCGAAGCGTATGAGTTTCAGCAAATTTATAATCTTGAAGTGGTCGTCATTCCAACCAATAGAATCATGTGTCGACGAGACGAAGCTGATTTAGTGTATCTTAATCAACAGGATAAATACCAAGCCATTATTGATGACGTTCGCGATTGTGTCGAGCGAAAACAGCCGGTGTTGGTTGGGACTGCATCCATTGAATCGTCTGAATTGCTTAGTAATTTATTAAAAAAAGCGGCTATCAAACATCAGGTTTTAAACGCAAAATTCCACGAAAAAGAAGCGCAGATTATTGCCGAAGCTGGACGACCAGGTGTTGTTACCATTGCTACAAATATGGCAGGTCGAGGAACGGATATTGTATTGGGTGGTAGTTTATCGGCGGAGCTTGCTGCTTTAGCTGAAACACCTGATGAAGCGGAACATCAAGCGATCAAAGCTGAATGGCAACGCCGCCATGATGCCGTGATTAACGCTGGAGGCTTGCGTATTATTGGTTCGGAGCGCCACGAGTCACGGCGTATCGATAATCAACTTCGAGGGCGAGCTGGTCGACAAGGTGATGCGGGTAGTAGTCGTTTTTACTTGTCACTCGACGACAACCTCATGCGGATTTTTGCTTCAGAGCGCGTTGCATCCATGATGCGTCGCTTAGGAATGAAGCCTGGCGAACCTATCGAACATAGTCTTGTGACAAAAGCGATTGAAAATGCACAACGAAAGCTAGAAGGGCACCATTTTGATATACGTAAACAACTACTAGGTTATGACAACGTAGCGAATGAGCAGCGTAAAGTTATTTATGCACAACGAGCTGATGTTATGGAAATGACCGATCCACTGCCATTAGTGGACACTATGCGCGAGGATGTCATGTCGGCGCTGGTAGATAGCTATATCCCGCCCCAAAGTCTCGAAGATCAATGGGACATCACCAAATTGACACAACTGTTGGCCGATGATTTTAAATTAAAAGCAGATATCAAAGCATGGGTTGATCATGATCTTAGTATTCAATCAGAGCAAGTTAAGGAAAAAATTATTGCACTGTGGATAGCACGATATGATGAAAAAGGACAGCACATTGGCCGCGATGCGTTGGCCCAATTTGAGAAATCCGTTATTTTACAAACCATGGATAATCATTGGCGTGAGCATTTAGCCTCCATGGATCATTTGCGTCAGGGCATTCATTTACGTGGCTATGCGCAGAAGGATCCAAAACAGGAGTATAAACGTGAGGCCTTTATGTTATTCACGGATATGTTGGATACTGTTAAATACGATATTATCAAATTACTTTCATCGGTTGAAATTACGACAGAGGCAGATGTTAGTGCTGTTGAAGAGCAGCGCCGGGCAGATCAATCGCAGAAAATTCATTACATACATCAACAACAAGATGAGCAACAAGCATCGGAAAGTGAATATGAAGATACAACGACAACGTTTAAACGTGATGAAAGAAAAGTTGGGCGCAATGATCCCTGTCTATGTGGATCAGGTAAAAAATACAAAAATTGTCATGGTAGCCTCACATGAAAGTAGCTGTTGCAGTCATTACTGATGCAAATGCGCATGTTCTCATTACACGACGATCGCCACATGCTCCACACGGGGGCATGTTATGGGAATTTCCAGGCGGTAAACTAGAGCTTGACGAAACGCCCGAGGCCGCTTTGATTCGTGAAGTGAAAGAAGAAATTGGTCTGGATGTGATTCAGTACAATTTCTTAGGCGAGGTGAATCATGCTTATAATAAGCATTCGGTTTCATTGCTTGTGTATCATGTGAGTGATTTTCGTGGCGAAGCACATTGTTGCGAAACACAAATGGATTTACGTTGGGTTGCCTTTGAAAATATTCAGGATTTTGAATTTCCTGCGGCGAATAGTCAGATTATAGCGTTATACAGTGCGGTATATTTAAAACAACTGGAAACTGAATAGTGAAGCGATTCCTTCTCCCCTCGCGGGGAGAAGGAATTAGTCGTTACAATGTAACTACATTTTTTATTTACAACTTACTTCAGCAGCATTTGTTGAG